>JAICJJ010000450.1 GCA_025928535.1 Thermomicrobiales bacterium | reverse complement strand
GCGGCTGGCGCTGCGCGTCGCCGCCGAGACGGCCGCCGATTTCAAGGATGGCGTCTGTTTCGTCGATCTTGCGCCGATCGCCGATCCCGCGCAGGTCGGATCCGCGATCGGCCGCGCCCTCGGCCTGCGCGAAGAGCAGCGGACGGCGCCGAACGAACGGCTCGCCGCGTCGCTCCGAGGACGCCGCTTGTTGCTGCTCCTCGACACTTTCGAGCGCGTCGTCGACGCCGCGCCGCTCATCGCGGCGCTCATCGCCGCCTGTCCTGAGTTGCGCGTGCTGGTGACCAGTCGCACCCGGATGCGGCTCGCTGGCGAGCGCGAATATCCCGTCCCGCCGCTCACGACGCCGTCGCCGGACGCTCCCGCCATTGCCGCTGTCGTGGCGACCAGCGACGCGGCGCGTCTCTTCGTCGAGCGGGCGCAATCGCTCGATCCTGACTTCGCGTTGACCGGCGACAACGCCGGCGCCGTGGCCGAGATTTGCCGTCAACTCGACGGGCTGCCGCTCGCGATCGAGTTGGCGGCGGCCCGGATCAAGGTCTTGCCACCCGCCGCCCTGGCCTCGCGGCTCGAGCGCCGCTTGCCCCTGCTGACCGGAGGCGGGCGAGATCTGCCGCGGCGCCAGCAGACGATGCGGGACACCGTCGCCTGGAGCTACGACCTGCTGACGCCGGATGAGCGGGCGCTGTTCCAACGGCTCGGCGTCTTCGTCGGCGGCCTGACGCTCGACGCGGCCGAATCCGTCGTCGCCGATCTCCGAATATCCGTCCTGGACGGCATCGCCGCGCTGATCGACAACAGTCTGCTCCGGAAAGAGGATGGCCCCGACGCCGCGTTCCCGCGCTACCGGATGCTTGAGACGATCCGTGAGTACGCCGTAGACCGGTTGGACGCAAGCGGCGCGTCGGAGGCGACGCGGCGGGCGCACGCGGCCTGGCATCTCGCCTTCGCCGAGCGTGCGCAATTGGCGCCGCTCACGCCGGGGCAGGAGCGGCAACTCGACCGCCTCGAAGACGAGCGCGGCAATTTCCGCGCGTCGCTGGCATGGGCGTCGGCGCGCGGGGAGGCCGATCTGATCCTCCGGCTGGCGGTCGCGCTGCGCTGGTTCTGGTATGTCCATGGCCCCTATGACGAAGCCCGCGGCTGGCTCAGCCTCGGTCTCGAACGACACCCCGCCGCGCCGGCCGGACTTGCCGGCAAGGCGCTCGGCATGCTCGGGCTGCTGACGCTCTATCAGGGCGACCTCGACCGGGCGAGCGTCTTGATCGAACAGTCTTTGTCGCGCTGTCAGGACGCTGGCGACGCGTTGGAAATGGGCATGGCCTTCCTCATGTCGGGGCGGCTGGCGTTCCATCAGCAATCGTTCGACGCGGCGACATCCCGTACGCGCGAAGCCTTGCGGTTGTTCCAACAACTCGGCGACGCGCCGGTCGCCATGGCTTTGGCGACCGACGCGCTCTCCAACCTCGGCTGCATGGTTCACGCCCAAGGCGATACGAAGCAGGCAAGGATCTTCCAGGAACAGGCGCTCGCGCGCCAACATCGGCTCGGATTCGCCTGGGGCTCGACGCAATCGCTCCTCGGGCTGGCCGATATTGCCCGCGTCGGCAACGACTTTCCGCAAGCCGCGGCGCGCTATCGCGAGAGCCTGACGATCTCCTGGCCGCAGCAGGACCGTCGTCGAATGGCGCCGGCGCTGGCGGGGCTCGCCCTGGTCGTGGCCGCCTGGGGCCAGCCGGAGCGAGCGGCCCGGCTGCTGGGAGCCGTGTCCGCCCTTGTCGACGAACTCGGGTTCTTTGCCCTCTTCCCGTTCGACCGGACGGCGTACGAAGCCGGCCTCGCCGCCGTGCGCGCGGTGATGAGCGAGCCAACGTTCTCCCAAGCATGGGACGCCGGCCGGTCGATGCCGCTGGCCGATGCGGTCGCCGACGCATTCGCCATCGAATCGCCTCCGCCGCTCGATCCCGCGCCGCCATCCGGCCTCGCCGCCCAATGCCGCCTTTCGCCCCGCGAGCAGCAGGTGCTGCGCTTGCTCGCCGACGGCAAGAGCGACCGCGAAATCGCGGCGGCGCTCGCCATCAGCTATCGCACGGTCACCAACCATGTCGCCAGCATCCTCGCCAAAC
This sequence comes from Thermomicrobiales bacterium, assembly GCA_025928535.1. GTDB lineage: Bacteria > Chloroflexota > Chloroflexia > Thermomicrobiales > UBA6265 > JAICJJ01. The sequence goes on along the minus strand of JAICJJ010000450.1, from coordinate 983 downwards.
TCGACGCGCCGACCCGCACCGCCGCCGCGACGACCGCCATGCGGCGCGGGCTGATATGAACCGTCGCGGCCGGTTCGATCGGTAGATCTCCTTATCCGAGCGTCTGCCCGCCATCATCGAAAAATGAGGAATTCCTACGATGCGTCTCGCCCGTGAAAAGCGCACGATCGAGCCGCGCCGCAAAGAGCAGGCGCCGCGAGTCGCATCGAAAGGAGTCGGCAAATGGCGACCCCGATCGCGTGGCTGTTCGAATTCGAGATCAAGCCGGATCAAACCGCCGCTTTCGAGCAACTGGTGTCGGAGATGGTCGATTCGACGCGGGCCGAACGAGACGCGCGGAACTTCGAGTGGTTCATCCATCCCGACGGCCGAACGGGGCAGGTGTACGAGCGATATGCGGACGAGGCGGCCACGCTCGCGCACCTGCGATCCTTCGGCGATCGATTCGCCGCGCGGTTCATGACCGCTGCCGACCCGGTCCGGTTCACGGTCTGGGGTTGCCCGGCCGATGACGTTCGGGACGCGTTGAGCGGATTCGCCCCCACCTATCTGCAATCCCTCGGTGGTTTTTCGCGGTAGGCTCCATCCCGCCGCGCTCATTCCGTCGTCTCGATCCGACCGCGACGCCGCGTCGGCCCGACGCCTGCCCAGCAGATGGTCCACGATACGCGAGAACGCCGCGAATGGCATGATTTCGACGGGGTCGGCGCCCCGTGGCGGTGGCGATCCGTTATGCGTCGGCGAGCGCGTCTCAGGGCGCGACAGGTCGCTCGTCGGCAGCCATGGCTCGTCGCCGCTCCTGGGGCTGCGGCCGGGTGGGCGAGCGGAGTCGCCTCGTCCTGACCGTGCCGCCGGAGGTCGCCAGCGCGCTGGTTCGGGGAGGATCCGCAGCGAAATGAACATCGCCGTCTTCACCGTCTCATTGCCGGAGTGGACGCCGGAGGAGGCGGTCCGCAACCTGGCGGAACTTGGTTACGACGGGG
>JAICJJ010000070.1 GCA_025928535.1 Thermomicrobiales bacterium | reverse complement strand
GCCAGGCCGCGGGTGAAGGCGATGATCGCCCCTTTCGTGGCGGCGTAGGCGACATGGTTCGGCGCGCCGCCGGAGCCATGGACCGAGGTGATGTTCAGGATGACGCCGTGGCCCGAGGCTTCCAGCGCGGGCAGGGCGCGCGCCACCCGACCGCCCGCCCCCGCCGCAGCCGCGGCTGCCCCTGGCCCCCCTGCCGCCGCCGCGTCTGCGTCACATGCCTGGGCGGAACGAGGAGGCTCGCTCAGTGCTTGCGATGGCCCTTGCCTTTGCCTTTCCCCTTGCCCTTTCCCTTGCTCTTGCCGGTCGGGGCGCCGCCAGTTCCGCCGGAGTCGTCGTCGTCCGTATCCTCGCCCTGGTCGTCGTCGTTCGTGTCTTCGCCCTGATCGTCGTCGTTGGCGTCTTCGCCCTGGTCGTCGTCTCCCTGATCGTCGTCGCCCTGGTCGTCGTCGCCGCTCGAGGCGCGTCCGGACGTGACGGCGGCCGCGCCGAACAAACCAGCCAAGGTTGCCGCCGCAATGCCTTTTGCGACGGTCCGACGAGCGACGCCGAATTCCTCAGGACCGATCAATCCGATGTCATCCGTATCGTCGATCATGGTTCCCTCCCGGTCTGCGCGCAACGCATCCGCCTCCAGGCCCGGCCATCCGCCGCCATCGTGGGCGACGGCGGCTTCGACTCTAGGATGAGCCGATCATGAAGTCAACCGTTCCATGAAAGAGAGATGAAATGGTCTTGCCGGATCACGCCGCCATCACGCGCGACTGGCTGGCCGCGACGTTGCGACACGCGGGCGCGCTCACCGCTGGCGCGGTGGACGCTATCGAGATCGATGCGCTCCGCCGCAAGTCGTTCTCCAACCTGCTGCGCATCCGGATCGCCTACGCGCCGGACGCCGCCGGGGAACGACCGCCATCGCTGGTGCTGAAACTGGCGCGCCCAGGCCCGGCCGGCGTGACGATGCGCCGGCGACGTCGCAAGGAGCATGAGTTCTACGCCGCCATCGCCCCGGCCATGGCGGAATCGCCTGCCCCGCGGGCGTACGCCGCCTCCTGGGACGAGGCGACCGGGCGGAGCCATCTTCTGCTCGAAGATTGCTCGCGCTCGCATGCGCCGACGCCGCGCGGCTTGCCGCCGACGTCCGGCGAAGCCGAAGCCGCCGTCGACCGGCTGGCGAGCGTCCACGCCGCGTGGTGGAATCAGTTGGCGCTGCGCGACGGCTTGCCGCCCCCGGCCGGGATCGCGGCGCGGACGCGATCGGCGCGCCGCCTGGTCGCGGACTTTCTGGCGGAGCTGGACGACCGCGTCGCCGCCGAGACTCGCCGCGCGCTCCGTGAAGTCGCCGCGGCCTATCCCGCCTTGCTGGCCACGCCGTCCGCCGTCCCGGTCACGCTCCTCCATGGCGACAGCCATCCCTGGAATTTTTTGCATCCGGTGGGCGCCGGGCGGACCATCCTGCTCGATTGGGAAAGTTGGTCGATCGGCGCCGGACCAAACGACCTCGTCGCGCTGATCGCCATGCGGTCGTTGCCTGATCTTCGCCGCGAGCGCGAACGAGCGCTCGTCGCCCGCTATCACGCGAATCTGTTGGCGGCGGGAATCGAGGAATATGACTGGGACGCCTGCTGGGACGACTACCGGCGCGGCGTCGCCCGCCGCCTCATCTCGCCGCTCCGCTTGCGCCGCGCCGGCAGCGGCTCTTGGCAGGCATGTCTCGGTTGCCTCGCCTTGGCATACCATGATCTTGGCTGCGAGGAGGTCGTGCCGGTTGGCGGGGATGCGGCGACGGAGGACGAGCGACACCGATGATCCGGGGTGAAAACGTCGATCTGCGCGCCGTCGAACGGACCGACGCGCATGCGCTCTACGAGTGGCTGAACGATCCGCCGGTGATGCGAGGCTGGGGCAGTTCGGCGTCGGCCATTTCGCTCGCCGAAGCGCAACGGCAGATCGAAGCGTGGCTCGCCGACGAAATCGTCCATGGCCGGCCGGAGGCGCTGGTCATCGAAACGGCCGAACGCGCGCCGATCGGCTTGATCGTCCTCCGCTCGGAGCGGCCGGAAACGCGCGCGGTCGAATTGTCGATCCTGATCGGCGAGCCCGACCTCTGGGGCCAGGGGCTCGGCGCCGACGCGCTGGAAACAGTGCTCGACGCCTGTTTCAACGGCTGGAATCTGCACCGCGTCTGGCTGCGCAGCGAAGCCTGGAACGCCCGCGCCCACCGGCTCTACACGCGGGCCGGATTCCGGCAGGAGGGGATCTTGCGGCAAGCCGCGTTTCTCGATGGGCGCTACGAAGACGTCCTCGTCTTCGGCTTGCTGGCGGCGGAATGGGCCGCGCTCGAACGATGAGCGATCCCACGCTGGCCCAGGACCCGGCCGAACGCTTCGACGTCGTTCACGCGGATGGCAGCCCGACCGGCCGGACGAAAGCGCGGGCGGCGGTCCACCGCGACGGCGACTGGCATCGCGCGGTCCACGTCTGGGTGACGGGCGAAGCGGACGGCTGGCCGTTTCTTCTCTTTCAGCAGCGCGGCGCCGACAAGGACACCTGGCCGAATCGCCTCGACGCGACCGTCGGCGGGCATCTGCGCGCCGGCGAAACGGCGGCCGAGGCGCTGCGCGAGGTGGAAGAAGAAATCGGCGTCGCCGTGTCGCCCGACGCGCTCCGGCCGCTCGGGGTACGCGTCTCCGTCAACGAACGCGAGCCGGGCGTAGTCGATCGCGAATTGCAAGAGGTTTTCTTGCTGCGCGACGACCGGCCGCTGACGGGCTATCGTCTCAATCCCGCCGAGGTCGCCGCGCTCGTCTCGTTTCCGCTGGCGGATCTGCTCGCGTTGTTCGCGGGCAAGACGGAAGAGATCGCCGGGGCGGCGATCGTCCCTGGCGCGGCCTCGCCGCGGCGGCGCACCTTCCGGCGGGACGATTTCGTGCCGAACGTCGACCGCTATTTTTATCGGGTGGCGATCGCCGCCGACGCCATCCGGCGCGGCGCGCGCCACGTCGCCGTCTGAGTCGCGAACCATGCTGGAGGGAATCCGTCCGATGCCGATCGACGCCGCCGCGTTGCCCGATCTCCTGTCGCGTCTCGTCGCGATCGATTCGACCAATCCCGATCTCGTGCCCGGCGCGCCCGGCGAAGGAGACATCGCCCGGTTCGTGGCCGACTGGCTGGAACGCGCCGGCCTCGACACGGTCGTCGAAGACGCGGCGCCCGGCCGGCCAAACGTGATCGGCGTCGCCCGCGGCAGCGGCGGCGGCCGTTCGCTGATGCTGAACGCCCACATGGACACGGTCGGCGCCGGCGGAATGGAGCGGCCGTTTTCGCCAAAGATCGAAGGCGGCCGGCTCCATGGCCGCGGCGCGTTCGACATGAAAGGGAGCCTCGCCGCGATCATGCTCGTCGCCGCGGCGGCGCGGGACGCGAATCTGCGGGGCGACGTGATCGTGACGGCGGTCTGCGACGAGGAATACGCCAGCATCGGCACGCAAGCCATCGTCGAGCGCTGGCAGGCCGACGCGGCGATCGTCACCGAACCGACCGGGCTCGATCTCGTCATCGCCCACAAGGGATTCGTCTGGTATGCAATCGAAACGCGCGGCGTCGCGGCGCATGGTTCGCTGCCGGACGAAGGGATCGACGCCATCGCCAAGATGGGTCCGGTCCTGCTGGGCGTGCAGGCGCTCGATCAGGCCCTGCGCGAGCAGCCGGGGCATCCATTGCTGGGAACGGGCTCGATGCACGCCTCGCTGATTGCCGGTGGGCAGGAACTCTCCAGTTACCCCGCGGCCTGCCGTCTCGAACTCGAGCGGCGGACGATCCCCGGCGAGACGGCCGACCTCGCCAGCCAGCAACTCGAGATGCTGCTCGACGGCGTCCGCCGCGCCGACCCGGCGTTCACGGCGGAACTCGCCATGATGCTGGCACGCGATCCCTTCGCCATCGCCCCGGACGCCGAAATCGTGGCGTTGACGCGGCGGGAAGCGGCGGCCGTGACGGGGCGCGCGCCGAACCTGATCGGGCAGGGCGGGTGGATGGATTCCTCGCTGCTCGACGCGGCCGGGATTCCATGCGTCGTCTTCGGTCCCGACGGCGCCGGCGCGCACGCCGACGTCGAATGGGTCGATCTCCGCTCGGTCGAGCAAACCGCCGAAACGTTGCTGGCCGTGGCGTCGGCGTTTTGCTCGTGAGCCGGCCGATCCGAGCCGACGCCGGCCACAGGTTCGTGGCATCCTGCGTGACATGAAGGAGGGCGGACGGCAGCAACCGCGGAGCGAACCATGAGCGACGAAAACGACGACGTCGCAACGACGGAAAACGGCCACGGCGTCTACGACACGATCGCACGGGCGCGGAAAGCGCTCGCCCCGGCGCTGGCGTCGCTGCGCGCCGCCGGGTTCTATGCGTACGGCGCGGTCGACGAGCAAAATCGGTGGGGCATCGCCGCCGACGACGAAGCGGGGCACGTCGATGTCCGCGTCGGCGCGGATGGACTCGAGATCGAACTCTGGGCGACCTCGCCCGGCCTCTACGCGGAAGAAGAGCAGCATTTTCGGCGGCGAGCGATGGAGCGGCTGGCGCGCATCCAGCTCGTGAATGTCAATCGCGGCATGCTCGAGCCGCATCAGAGCGCGCGTTGGGACGAAACGGAAGGGGGCGTGCAGGTCCGCCTCCGCTACGAATTGCCGTTCACCCGCGAAGGCGACGTCGGCGCCTTCGTCCGCGACCGCTTGCCGGAACTCGACGACCTGCTGACCTACGTCGAGTCGCAGATCACGTCGTGAGGCGTTCCCTCACCCCCCAACCCCTCTCCCATTGCGATGGGCGAGGGGAGCACGATCCGTCTCCCCTCTCCTGCCGTAGCGGGAGAGGGGGCAGGGGGTGAGGGAACTATCCGACATGCACGGCCGGGCGCCTGGCCCGATCCGGCTCGGCCTTGCGCAGGATCTCGCGGGTGACGGGGGCGATGTCGCCTTCGCCGAAGAGGACGAAGCGCGCCAGATATTTGAGCGGGTTGCCTTCGGTCCAGCCGAAATAGATGTGCGGTCGTTCGTTCGTTTCGTTGCGAATCGCCAGCAGCGTCGCCGCGATTCCGTTCGGCACCGAGGCGCTTTCCGCGCTCAACACCCGATAGCCGCCGATTTCTTCGCCGCGCACCTTGACCGTGCTGGCGAAATCGGACGCGTCGCGCACCTTCACTTCCAGGAACATCACCGGATCGCCGGCCGGGATGTGCGCCGCTTCCCGCTCTTCCCGCTCCTTGATCAGGTATTCGCGCGAATTGCGCTCGTCCGGATGGTTGGCGATCAGGCGGATCGGCCCGTAGGTCGAGGCTTCCTGCAGAAAGCGCATCGCTTCGTCGTCGAACTGCACTTCGGTCGAGCGCAATTCGGTCGAACGCCAGATGCGGGAGATGAACGACATGATGACGATGGCGGCGATGAAGAACGTCGCGATCTTGAGGCCGTCCGTTCGCTCGATCATGTTGACGATCGTCGTGTAGAGAAAGATCAGGAAAATCGCGGCGAAGTAGATGGTGATGCGGTTGCGCCGCTTCCGACGCGCCGAGAGCATCACCGCGAACGCCGCCGAGGTGATCAGCACGAGGACACCGGTGGCGTAGGCGCCGCCCTGGGCGTCGACGCTGGCCCGGAAGATGATCGTCACCGCGAAGGCGATCGCCGTGTAGACCATCACCAGCGGGCGGACGGCCCGCGCCCAGTCGGGGGCCATGCCGTAGCGCGGCAGGTAGCGCGGCACGATGTTGAGCAAGCCGGCCATCGCCGACGCGCCGGCGAACCAGAGAATCAGAATGGTGCTGAGATCGTAGATCGAGCCGAAGCCTTCGCCGAGTTCGGCGTGGGCGAGATAGGCGAGCGCCCGGCCGTTGGCGGGACCACCCGGCAAAAACGCCTCGTGCGGAATCAGGACCGTCGTCACGAACGAGCTCGTGATCAGGAAGATGCTCATGATCACGGCCGCCGTCGTCAGTAGCTTGCCGGTGTTGCGAATGCGGCCCACCGGCTTGCGCGGCGAGTCGCCGGGCGCGCCTTTGACCAGCGGCATCACGGCGACGCCGGTTTCGAAGCCGGAGAGACCGAGGGCCAGCCGGGGAAAGAGAATGAGCGAGATGCCGACCATCATCCAGATGTTGTCGTAGCGGGCGAAGAGCATGTCGCGCCAATTGACGATGACATGGGGGTTGTTGGCGACGTGCTGCAACGCGACGACGATGACGACGAGATTGAGCGCGAGGTAGGCGCCGACCAGACCGACCGCAATTCCGATCGCTTCCTTGAACCCTTTCAGGAAGACCGCGCCGAGGAGGCCGATCAGGAAAAGCGTCACCCCGATGGGATGGCCATCGAGCGCGTCCGGCACGAACGGGTTTTCGATGACATGGGCCGTGGCGTCGGCGGCCGAGAGGGTGATCGTGATGATGAAATCGGTCGCCACGAACCCGAGAAGCGCCAGAACGAACAACTTGCCCTGCCACCACGAGAGGAGGCGCTCGAGCATCGCCAGCGAACCTTCGCCGTGCGGGCTCGAGCGGGCGACCCAGCGATAAACCGGCAGCGCCCCAAAAAGCGTCAGCAGGACGAGCACCAGCGTCGCCAGCGGCGAGAGAAAGCCGGCGGCGAGGGCGGCGATGCCGGGCTGATAGCCGAGGGTCGAAAAATAGTCGACGCCGGTCAGGCACATCACCTGCCACCAGGAGTGGGTCTGGTGGGCTTTGGTGTAGGGACCCGTGTCGGCTTCTTCGTGATGGTCTTCCAGGAGCCATTCGGCGAGCGGCCCTTCGTGATGCTCCGGCCGGCTCGGTCCGATGCGCGTTTTGGTGACCATGCCCTCGCCTGTCCTCCGCGACCCTTGGCTCGGCAGGTCTCGGCCCGCAAAGCCAAACGCGAATGATACTCGCCCGCGTTGAAACAGCCAGCGGGATTTTCCATCAGGCGACGACGGCGCGGTGAGCGGCGTCGATCGCCCACGCTCCTCTTCTTATAACGCACGAACCCGGCCTTGCGGCCGGGCGCGTGGGGGTTGGGGAGGGTGGGGAATCGGGAGGGCGCCGTTCGGAAGCGCCGTCCGACTCTTTCTACGTCGCGCGGCGGCGGATGGATGCGTCTGGCTCAGAAAAAGACGTCGATCGTCACCAGCAACAGCAACGCGAACAGGATGGGCCAGAAGAGCAGTTTCGGCATCAGATTCTGCCGGTACTCGATGAAGCGGACGTTGAATGGCGAAGAAAGCAGGATCGCATTGAGCCCGACGAGGATCAGCAGCAGATAGAGGATGTACGGCAACGCCTCCAGATAGGCGGTGGCCGGCGTGCCAAGCGTGGTGCGCAACTGATTGTGTTTGAGGATGATGGCGAAAAAGAGCCCGCTCACCGCCGTCACGACGCCGGCGGTGCTGAGGCCGAAGCGCGTCTTGAGATTTTCGTTGCTGGTCGTCAACGTCAGGATGCCGAACAGCAGGAGCGACGCCGCCAGCCCGAACAGGATGTAGTCGGTGAACGGCCCGAGAAAACTGCGTTTGAGCACGAAATTGAAATAAAGCTCCGGAAATTTGGTCGCCGCCGGCCCCCGCGGCAGGCCGAACGACGAATCGTAGGCGTTGAGGGCGTAACTGAAGCCGGAGTAGATGGGCGTCCAGCCGTTGTAGACGAAATTGTTTTCGATGCCCGGCATGTCGGTCGGCAGGGTGTCGTAGTACGAGGAGAAATCGGGCACGAGCAGCGCGCCGCGGCTGAAATCGCGGCTCCACATCCGCACCCAGACATTCTGGCGGTCGAAGGGATAGCGCGAATAGTCGAACGGCTGCCGCAGGGTCGCCGCGAAGTACCAGCCGATGACTTCGGTGTCGCCTTCCTGGTAGCGGTAGACCTCCGTCTGGTCGTAGGCGTCGCGCACCGCTTCCGGAAAGACGACGCCGGGGGTGATGTCTTTCGGCACGTCCGGTCCGATCTTTTGCCAGACGTAGCCGGAAACGGTCACGTTGTTGGCGTTCAGGAATTCGATCGACTGGATCATCATGCCGGTCGGCAACAGCACCGGTTTCGGGCTGCCCGGCGTCCAGTTCGCGAGGTGGGCTTCGAGATAGGGATCGAGTTCCGCCTGGGTCGTGACCGGATCGCCCACCCAGAGACGCTGGACCACCGACCGCTCGATCAGAACCCAGACCAGCGTCAGCGCCACGAGAAAGATGGCCGACCAGATCGCCGCCGTCGCCACGAGCCGGTCGGTCTCGCCCAGTTCCGGGCGGAGCGCGAAGACCGCGCCGGCGAGGCCCAGGCCCAGCATGCCGAACAGCAAGGGCAGCACATCGCGGTCGAGGCTGCCGATCTCGATGCGGTGCACGCCGGCGGCGAGATGGTAGACCTCGTACAGGATGACGGCGACGGACAGCGCCGCGACCGCCAGCGCGCCCCAGTGGACGACGCCGGCCCACCGCGGAGGCGGCGACACCGTCTCGGACGGGGCGATCGGAGCCGTTTCCAGATCGGTCGGATCGGCCGCAGACATCCTCTCTCCAATCGGACCGCGCGGCCATGACGCCGCGTTCCTCGGGCTTGCCGCTATTATCGTCGCCAAGCCGCCGGCCGGCTGCAAGTCGCGGCATCGCCGCAACGTCCTTGGGAGGATCGCGCCGTCATGACGCCCGCGCCGCTGCTTGCGGCCGCCGCGCCGCTCGATGAACACGGGCTGACCGTCTATCTCGGCGCGATCGGCCTGGTGATCATCGTCTCGGCCCTCGTATCCGGCATTGTCGCGCGGGCTCCCCTGTCGCAGGTGCTGGTCTTCGTCGCGCTCGGCGTCGCGCTCGGCCCCGCCGGCTTCGGCGCGTTCGACATTGGCTTGACCTCGCCGGTCGGGCAGGGGCTGGCGATCGTCAGCCTCTCGCTCGTCCTGTTCACCGACGCGATCACGATCAATCTGGGGCAATTGCGCGGCAACTGGCTCCCGCCGGCGCTGGCGCTCGGACCGGGCGCGATCGTCACGATCGTGATCGTCGCGCTCGCGGCGGCTGTGCTGTTCGGCCTTTCCCCGGCGCTGGCGCTCCTGGTCGGGGCGATCCTCGCCTCCACCGACGCCGTGCTGCTGCGCGACCTCACGCGCGATCCCCGCATTCCCCTCGCGGTCCGCCACACCCTCAGCGTCGAGGCGGGCGCGAACGATCTGATCGTCTTGCCATTGACGCTGATCCTCGCCGCCGTCGCCAGCGGCGCGAGCCGGGGAGCGGGCGAGTGGCTGCGCTTTATGGTCGGCATCGTCGTCCTGGCGCCGGCGGTCGGCGTCGCGGTCGCCCACGTCGCCAACCGCCTCGACTCCTGGCTGCGCCGACGGCGGCTGATCAGCCGGGAATACGAGTCGATCTACTCGATCGGCGTCGCCTTCGCCGCCTGCGCGGCGGCGCAACAGCTCGGCGGCAGCGGCAG
>JAICJJ010000134.1 GCA_025928535.1 Thermomicrobiales bacterium | reverse complement strand
GCTCTCTTCGCCGCCGCCGACCGGATGCGCGCCTTGCCGCGGGGTGCGGCGCCGTTGCAGGGCTTCGTGCTGGCCACCATCTTTTACGAACCGTCGACCCGCACCCGCCTGTCGTTCGAAACGGCGATGGTCCGCCTCGGCGGCGGCGTCATCTCGACCGAAAACGCGCGCGACTTTTCCTCCGCGATCAAGGGGGAAACGGTCGAAGACACGGTCCGCATCGTCGCCGGCTACGCCGACGCGATCGTCATCCGGCACTACGAGCAAGGCGCGGCGCGGCGCGCCGCCGCCGTCTCCCCCGTGCCGATCCTCAACGCTGGCGACGGGCCGGGCGAACATCCGACGCAGGCGCTGCTCGACCTCTACACCATCGCCCACGAACTGGGCCGGATCGACGGCCTGCGCGTCGCCCTCGTCGGCGATCTCCGCTTCGGCCGCACCGCCCGCTCGCTGGCGCGGCTGCTGCGCCTTTCGCGCGGCAGCGAACTCGTCTTCGTCTCTCCGACGGTCGTGCCGATGGGCCCGGACATTCGCGCCGAACTCGACGCCGCTGGCGTGCCGTATCGGGACGAGCCCGATCTGACCAAAGTCTTGCCGGAGATCGACGTCGTCTATCAGACGCGGATTCAGCGGGAACGATTCGCCACGCCGGACGAATACGAAGCGGCGCGCGGCGTCTACGTCATCGACGAAGCGGCGATGCGACGGCTCAACCCGGACGCCATCGTGCTCCACCCGTTGCCGCGCGTCGACGAGATTGCGGTCGCGGTCGACGCCGATCCCCGCGCCGCCTATTTCCGGCAGGCGCACAACGGGGTCTACATCCGGATGGCGCTCCTCGCGCACGTCCTCGGCGTCGCGGTCTGATCTTCACGGCGTCAGTTTCGCCTTGTTGCCCCAGACGGCGACCGCATGGCCTTCGATCGAGTCGCTCCAGAGCGGCACGGTGCAGGTGCGGCGGAGCAGGTTTTTCCAGAGCAGCGCGTTTTCGAACAGGTGCTCGTCCGGGCTGAAGAGATCGAAGACGCTGCTGGACGCGACAAGGATCATCTTTTGCCGGGCGCGGCTCAAGGCGACGGTCAGCCGCGACGGATCGAACAGGAACTCGCCCGCTTTCAGCAGATAGGCCGGGTCGCTTTCGGTGGCGCTGATGATGATGGCGTCCCGCTCCCCGCCCTGGAAGCGTTCGACCGTGTCGACCGCTTCGTCCGCCGCCGTGTCGCCGCCGGCCGCCGCTCGCATCCGTTCCCGCAGCAACGCTCGCTGCGCGCGGTGCGGCACGACCACGCCGAGCCCGTCGCGCACGTCGTAGCCGCGATCGAGCAGCGCCCGCAGCAGCGGCGCAATCAGGATGCCTTCGAAGTCGTTTTGCTTCAGGCTGCCCGCTTCGTCATGGACGACGACGACCATCGGATAGGCGGGATCGAGCGCGTGCCGGACGAAATCGTCGATCTCGTCGCCGTCGCGCAGCGTCCAGTCGCGCAGCGAGTGAAAGCGAATGCCGTCGCGCTGATAGATTTGCTCCCGCAGGCATTCCGCGATCTCCTTGTGCAGCCGGTAACTGCGGTCGAAGCGGATCGCCGGAACCTGCCGCGCCTGCAAGGTGTCGAAGAGCGATTCATAGACGGCGTAATCGCGAAAGGTGCGATGCGGCTCGTCGTCCCAATTGTGCTTGCGGATCGGCTGCATCTGGCGGTGGTCACCGACGACGACGATCGGCGCTTCTGGCGTCAGCGGCAGCGCCGCCATGATCCCCTCTGGCAGGCTCATGCGTGACGCTTCGTCGAGGACGAGACAATCGATGCAGTCGTGGCCGAAAAACGACCCCTGCTTCTTTCGTTCGTCGGCGATCTTGTAGACGCCGTTGGTCACGGCGGCGAGGACGCAATGCCGCACGTCCTTCAGCAGGGCGAGCGGCACGATGCCGTTCGTCCGCTGCTCCTTCTTCTGGAGCGGCAACGCGGCGGCCGGCGTCGTCGCCTTCGGATCGTACCGATACATCGGCACCTCGAGCAGCCGCGGGTCGAACCATTCAGCGAAGAGGTCGGCATGCCGCCTGCTCCAATCGCGCAATTCGGCTTGCGCGGCGAGCAGTTTGCCGAGCACGACATCGGTCGCGGCGTGGGTGTTGGCGCTGACGAGCACGCGGCAAGGCATGCCCGCTTCCAGCGACGCTTGCAAATGGGCCAGCACGGCCAGTGCCGTCGTGTAACTCTTGCCGGCGCCGGGCGGTCCCTGCACGAGCAGCAGCGGATCGCGGCCGAAGCGGACGATGTACTCCCGCGTTGGGTCCGACAACGGCTCCCGTTCGTCTCGCTCCCAGATCGCCTCGACCCCGGCCAGAAACCGCGCCTGGCCCGCTTCCGGCACGACCCGCCAGCCGACGATCTCGTCCGCTTCGCCCGCCAGCCGCGTGAACAGCGTGTTCGGATGGCCTTCGCGCAAGCCGTTGATGACCTTGCGCGCCCAAAAGCCGGTCCAGTCGTTCGGATCGGGCTCGATGGTGTAGAGCGCTCCGTCGACCAGCGGTTCGACGCCTGCCGAATAGACGAACGGCGCCATCTTGGCGTTGATGAACGGTCCGAAGCGAAACCGGGCCAGCGCGCCGCTGGCTGCCCCCGTGTCGTCGCGCTCGACTTCGATCGCTTCGAGATCGCCCCGCATGCCGCGGATCAGCAGTTGCTTCGGCGTCGCCGCCCGTTCGACCTGTTGCTCGGCCGGCAGGCGGCTGTCGACCATCCACCGTTGCGCGATCAGCGTGCGGTCATCGCCGCGCAGCATGGTCGCGTCGAGCAATTCGGCGAGATCGACGCCGGTTCCTTCGGCGGTCAATCGCAGGCGGACGACGAGGCCCGTGGCGTCCCATTTGAGCGCATCCCGCTCGGCTTTCGGCAAGTCGCTCCATTTCGCTTCGGGGTTCTCCCGGCGAAGTTCGGCGAGGCGCGCATCAGCCGCCGCTTTCAATTCGGCGTGGCGGCGGTTCGCCGCGCGCGTCGTCGCATCCTGGTCGGCTTCGCAATAGCGGGCGAGCAGCGTGATGCCGGCGAGAGCGCGCTGCTCCGGTTCGGCGTTGCGCTCCGTCCGCCATTCCGCCAGTTCGACATGCCGCTCGACCATGATGAATTCGTAGAGCGCCCGCGCCAGTCCGGGCCGGTGATCGGTGAACAAGGCCAGATCGGGAATGCTGAACGCGGTCTTGGTCGTGTCCGGATTCGGCCGTAGATCGCGCGCGACATGCTCCATGGCGAACAGCCGCCGTTCCTGGAAGTCGACGAGGTCGTCGATTTCGACGTCGGCGAAGTCGAGAAACGGGTCCTTTTCGCCCGGTTTCGGATCGGGCAGGCGACGCCAGGCGCCGTAGGCGTATTCGAGCGGAATCTGGCTGCGGAAGCGGGGGAGGCGCGTGTACCAATCGCTCGGACCGTCCGGTCCGCTTTCGAGTTTGCCGCCGTCGTCGAACATGCGGACCCGGAACGTCTGCTTGAACGCGCCCCAGTCGAACCGGAGATATTGGGCGATCTTCTGCAGCGTTTGCAGCATCAGCGGGTAATTCTTGAAGCGGCGCGTTTCTTCGGACAGGTGGGTGACGACGGGCGAGTCGAACCCCGCTAGTTGCGTGACGAAATCGAAGAGCGAGGTCGCACCGAAAATCCGCTCGGCGTGCCGCGCCAGCGCTTCGAGCAGGACGTGCTGCTCGCTCTGGCTCCAGACGATCAGATGGATCGGCGCGTTGCGGTTCCCCTCGGCGTCCGGCTGAACGACGTCCGCCACGACCTGCAACACGCCCCGCACCCACCGCTCCAGCAGTTCGCGTTCGGCATCGTCCGATTCCGGCGGCTCCGGCGCCATCTCGATGACGACCCGCCGCCGGGCGTCGTCTTCGATCCCGTCCTTCGCCGCGCTGACGAGCGCGCCGAGGAGATAGATGCGCTGGGTCAGATAGTCGTACTGGGCGTCGAGATAGATGCGGATCAGATTCGGATGCAATTCCGGCGTGCAGGCCGGCAGCGATGAATAGCCCTTGCCCGGCAGGTCTGACGGCGACGGGAGCGACCGACCGTTGACGCGGGTCCGCTTGCGGGCGCGGAAGACCAGTTCGTCCAGCCGCGGACCGAGCATCCGGGAGCGGCGCAGTCGCTCGACCGTCGCGACGCGGGATGGATCGGGCACGAGCGAGCGAACGTTGAGTCCTCCATTCGCGGCGGGGCGCGGTTGCTCGAGCGTGGCGAGCGACCGTGTGGTGACGACGCCCGCGTCCCGCAGCAATTGTCGGTCGAGCAGCGTCATGGCGGGAATCAGGGTCAGATCGTCGCGTTGCGCCGCCGACTTCAGGCAAAACTCGCCGAAGAGGCAATCGTCGCATTTGCCCGACAGTTCGAACGGCAGATCCTCGAACGACGCGTCCGCGATCCGACGCGCGACCGAGTCGGGGTTGGCGACCAGGCGCGCGACTTCCGCCCGGTAGGCGTCGAGATCGTCGATGACTTCCAGAAAGGCGTCGGCGACCGTCAGGACCGTCCAGGCCCGTTTCCGGTCTTTCTCGATCTTGGCCAGGTCGTCGGGAGTGATGCGGTCGGGGAGATAGGGCATCCCCCGGTAGAGGATCGCCGCTTCGAAATCATCGCAGGCGATCCCGGAGTCGGCGAAGAGCGTCGCCAGCATCCGATCGTAGAAAGCGGCTTGCAGGCGGTGCTCGACTTTCGCGGTCCGCGAACTCTTTATGTCGATCGTCAGCACGTGGAGGGCACCACCCTCGTCTCGGTCGAGGCGCACGAGGTCGGCGGCGCCATGAATGCGCCAGCCGCCGAGCGTGACTTCGATCCGCGGCTGAGACAGGATCAGCGTCTCGCCGAGACCGAGGCCCGTGGCAGCATCGGCGATTCGGTCGTTGTCGAACGCGCGGGGATCGTCGCGTTCGTCCTCCATGTCGCGCAGCGGCAACGAGTTGGCGATGGCGGCGACCGCGTTCAGTTCGAATTCCCGGCCTGCCTTGCTCAGCAAGGGCTGAATCGCTTGCGCTTGCACGCCGTTCCTTCTCAGGAACGCGGCGCTGTGGGAATGCTGGTGCAGCCGGAGCCGGAGATAGCGCTGGCATTGATCGAGCCGGATGAACGTCGAGATGTCGGTCGGCACGATGGCGGGGTCGGCCCCCGGCCGCCCGACCGGAAAACCCGCCGGCGATTGTTCCTCGCGCAGTGACGCCACCGCTGCCGTCTCCTCATGCCGATGCGCAGACCACGCTCGCCGAGCGTGCCGCGGGCGTGTGCAATGTTACAAGTGTATTGGATGCGATGCGTTCCCTCACGCCTGCGGTGCAATGGGATGCGCGTCAAGGTTTTGCGGGCCAGACTTCCCTGCCTCGGCCGCGGCGCAAAGGGCTCCCCGCCGCTGCGGCAGGCGACGGCTGAACCCGCTCCTCGCCCACCGCGATGGGCGAGGAGCGGGAGTGCGGGCGGTCCCGACAATGCGACAATGCCGGTATTGGAGCCGGGCGCGGCCGACGCGAGCCATGCGCCCGGAAGAATCCACCAGTGGAGGCGTTGCGACATGTCTACTGCCGTGCTCGCGCCCGACCGTCCGATCCTGGCGGCGGGCGAAACGATCGACACCCCGGCGATGGTCGTCGATGAAGTCAACCTTCACCAGAACATCGCCGAAATGGCGGCCTGGGCGGCCAGCCTCGGCGTCAATTTGCGGCCGCACATGAAAACCCACAAGACGCCCCAGATCGCCCGGCTGCAACGCGCCGCCGGGGCGGTCGGCGCGACCGTCGCCAAACTGGGCGAAGCCGAAGTATTCGTCGATCAGGCCGGCATCGACGACGTGCTGATCGCCTATCCCGTCGTCGGCGTGCCGAAGATCGCGCGGTTGCTGGCGCTGATGGAGCGCGCCCACATCACCGTCACGCTCGATTCGCGGCCCGCGGCCGAGGCGCTCGCCCGCGCCATGTACGATGCCGATCGCACGCTGGACGTCTACGTCGAAGTAAACACGGGGCAAGACCGCGCCGGGATGCGGGCCGGCGACGAAGCGGTCGCGCTCGCGCTCGATCTGGCGCGGATGCCCGGCCTGAACGTCGTCGGCGTGCTGACGCACGAAGGCCACGCCGGCGCCAGCGCCCCGGAGATGATCGCCGATGTCGCGCTCGCCGCCGGGCAGGCGCTGGTCGATACCGCCAACGCGATCCGGGCGCACGGCGTCGACATCCTGCACGTCAGCGTCGGCTCGACCCCGTCCGCCCCCTACACGCCGACCGTGCCGGGCGTCACCGAGATGCGCCCCGGCACCTACGTCTTTTATGACAACTCGATTTTCCGCCACGGCCGGATCGGGCCGGACCGCTGCGCCGCGCGCATCGCCGCCACGGTCGTCAGCCGGCCGGCGCCCGATCGTGCGGTGGTCGACGCCGGCTCGAAAGCGCTGGCGATGGACATGAGCCCCAGCCATCCGGGGCACGGCTACATCGTCGGCCATCCCGGCGCGACCATCGCCCGGATCAGCGAAGAACATGGCGTCGTCCTGCTGCCGCCGGACGAACCGGGATTCGCCGTCGGCGATCGGGTCGAAATCATCCCCAACCATGTCTGCCCGACCGTCAACCTGACCGACGAATTGCTGGTCGTCCGCGACGGCCATGTCGTCGATCGCTGGCCAGTCGCGGCGCGCGGGAAGGTGCGGTAGCGACGGCGGGAACAGGGGGTCGGTGGAATTTGTCGGGGCGCTGCAAGCAGCGCCCCGACATTGCCTGTCGCCGCGTGGAGGTCGGGAATGGGAGCGTTGGCCGGGCGTTCGGCGCTGGTCACGGGCGCCGGGATGGGCATCGGCGAAGGAATCGCGCGGCGTCTGGCGCTGGCGGGCGCGAACGTGGCGCTTCATTGCGCCGGCAGCGTCGAGGGGGCGCGGACGGCCGCGGCCGAGATCGAGCGGCTCGGCCGGAAAGCGATCGTCGTCCAGGGCGATTTGCGCGAGGTCGCCGCCTGCGAGCGGGCGGTCGATGCGGCGATCGACGCATTCGACGGGCTCGACATCCTCGTCAACAACGCCGGGGTGACGCGCGATCAACCGTTCGCCGCCACCACGGAAGCGCTCTACGACGAGATGTTCGATCTGAACATGAAGGCCTACTTCTTCTGCGCCCAGCGCGCCCTGCCCGCGCTGGAAGCCTCGGGCCACGGCGTCATCCTGAACATCACCTCGGTCCATGGCTCCGGCGGCGCGCCGAACCATGTCGCCTACGCCGCCACGAAAGGGGCGATCATCGCCTTCACCCGCGGCCTGGC
>JAICJJ010000571.1 GCA_025928535.1 Thermomicrobiales bacterium | reverse complement strand
CCGCGCTGGACGACGATTTCGTTTTTCAACTCCGTCACATCAGGCAAGCGGTCCATCGCGGCGACATCGAGGCCGGCGACGCAGGCGGCGGTCGCCAGGCTCAGGCCGGCGGCCGCCCCGGTCACGACGTAGCCGGCTTCAGCGCCGGTGATCTCGGCGATGACGGCGCCGGCCTGGGCTTGCAGGTCGTCGATGGGGACGAACATGGCGGCCGCCTCGGCCATCGCCGCCAGCACCTCCGGCGCCATCCGGCTGCCGCCGAGGCGGGTCAGCGTGCCGCTGGCGTTGATGACGGGCTGCACCCCGAGCCGGTCGTAGACGCTCACGACTTGTCCTCCATGGCGGCCGCCGGCAGCCCGGTGTGGTAGCGGCGGAGAAAGGCGCGCAATCGTTCGCTTTTCGCCTGACCGAAAATCTGCTCGGGCGGTCCCGCTTCGACGACCTGACCCGCATCCATGAAGACGACCCGGTCGGCCGCTTCGCGCGCGAACATCATTTCGTGGGTGACGACGATCATCGTCACGCCGTGGCTCGCCGCCAGTTCTTCCATCACCGCCAGCACCTCGCCGACCAGTTCCGGATCGAGCGCGGAGGTGACCTCGTCGAAGAGCATCACCTTCGGCTCCATCGCCAGCGCCCGGGCGATGGCGACGCGTTGCTGCTGCCCGCCCGAAAGTTGGGCTGGATAGGCGTCGGCCTTGTCCGCGAGCCCGACGCGGGCAAGCAATTCCCGACCGTGTTCCCGCGCCTGCGCTTTCGGCGCCTTGCGGACCCGAATCGGCCCGAAACTGACGTTTTCGAGCGCCGTCATGTGGGGAAAGAGATTGAATTGCTGAAAGACCATCGCCGTTTCGGCCCGGACCCGGGCGATGTCCGCTTCCCGAGCCGGGACGAGTTTGCCGTCCCGTTCGCGATAGCCGACGAGTTGGCCATCGACGCTGATCCGGCCCGATTCGTAGGTTTCCAGAAAGTTGATGCAGCGCAGGAGCGTCGTCTTGCCCGACCCGCTCGGGCCGATGATGCAAACCACCTCGCCCGGCGCGACGCCGACGCTGATGCCCTTGAGCACTTCGTTGTCGCCGAAGCGCTTGTGCACGTTGTCGATTTCGACCATCAACGGCGCCATCGTCCGCCTTCCTCGCCGCGCCCGGACATCCGCCTCACGTCGCGTACCGCAGGCGTTGCTCCAGCCAGAGCACAAGCCGCGAAATCGCGAAATTGACGATGAAATAGAGGAGGGCGGCGGCGATGTAGAGCGGCATCGCGTCGCCCGTTCGTTCGACGACATTCTGGGTCGAAAAGAGAAGGTCGGACACGCTCAGGAGATAGGCGAGGGAGGTGCCCTTGACCATTTCGATGGCCGTGTTGGTCCACGGCGGCAAGGCGGCGGGAATCGCCTGCGGCAAGATCACCCAGCGCATGATCGGGACGAAGGTGAGGCCGAGGCCGCGCGCTGCGTCCCATTGCCCTTTCGGAACCGAACCGACCGCCCCGCGCACGATTTCCGAAATGTGAGCGGCGGCGAAGAGACTGAGCCCGACGACCACGGCCTGATAGCCGTCGATGCCGATCCCGACCACCGGCAGCCCGTAAAAGATCAGGAAAAGTTGCACCAGCAGCGGCGTGCCGCGCGCGATATCGACATAAACGCGCAACGCCGCGCGCAGCCAGCGCGGGCCATAGAGCAGACCGATGCCGCCAAGCACGCCAAGCAAGGTGCCAAAGCAGATGATCAGGGCCGACAGGGAGAGCGTGATCCGCAAGCCCCGCAGCAGCAGACCGAAGTTGTCGATGACGACCTGCATCGGGCAGCCCTAGACGGTCCAGCGGATACGCCGCTCGATCAGCCGCATCGTCAGCGCGATCAGATAGGACGTCACGAGATAGATCGCGCCGACGGTGATCCACGCTTCGTAGACCCGAAAGGTGTCGGTGCTGATCTTGCGGGCGGCGAAGGTCAATTCCGGCAGGGAGATCGCCGCCGCCAGCGAGGTGTCCTTGAAGAGCGAGATGAAGGTGTTCGACAGCGCCGGCAGCACCGTCCGCAGCATGATCGGCAGGGTAATGTATTGGGCGATGCCGACGCGGCGCAATCCGAGCGAGCGTCCGGCGTCGAGATAGCGCCGGCCGACCGAGAGAATGCCCGCGCGGAACACCTCCGAGAGATAGGCCCCGCCGTAGATCGCGAGCGCGATGATGACCGAGCCCTG
>JAICJJ010000339.1 GCA_025928535.1 Thermomicrobiales bacterium | reverse complement strand
TCAGCACCTCCAAGTATCCCAGCCCGTCATGCAGACTCGGTTTCCCCAAACTGTCCGGGAGAGAAGGGGCGGGGGGTGAGGGAACTCAGGGGGTGAGGGAAACCGTCCTCCTCTTCGCCGACGGCCTCCGGTTCGATCTGGCGCACCGGCTTGTCGAGCGGCTCGGCGCGGCGAACCGCTACGATCTCGCCTGGCGCTTCGGACCGTTGCCGGGGGTGACGCCGACGGCGAAGCCGGCCGTGTCGCCGATCGCCGAGCACTTGTTTCCGGGGCCGGGGTTCGACGCGGCGCTGCAGCCGGGCGGGCCGCGCCTGACCGCCGAGGGAATGCGCAAGGCGATGATCGCGGCGGGGTGGCAGGTTCTGGCCGGGAACGAAACGGGCGACCCGACCGGCCGCGCCTGGACCGAAGCGGGGTCGATCGATTCCTACGGCCACGCCCAGGGCTGGAAACTGGCGCGGCACGTCGAGGGAGAGATCGCGACGATCGCGCGGCGGGTCGAGGAATTGCTCGCCGCCGGCTGGGCGCGCGTCGTCGTCCTGACCGACCACGGCTGGCTGCTGCTGCCGGACGGATTGCCGAAAGCGGAGTTGCCGGAACACTTGACGGTGATTCGCAAAGGGCGCTGCGCCCGCCTGACGCCGGACGCGCGGACAGACGAGCCGGTCGTGCCGTGGCATTGGGACCCGGCGGTGCGGGTGGTGGTCGCGCGGGGGATCGCCTGCTACGAGGCGGGCAAGGAGTACGAGCATGGCGGCATCTCGCCGCAGGAGTGCGTGCTGCCGGTGTTGACGGTTTCCGCCATGGCGTCGCCGGCGCGGGCGGCGATCGCCGGGGTCGTCTGGCGCGGCCTGCGCTGCGTGGTGACGGTCGACGGCGGGGCGCCGGGAATGACGGTCGATCTGCGGACGCGCGCCGCCGACCCGGGGGCGTCGATCGCGGCGGCGGCGAAAGCGGTCGGCGACGGCGGGACGGCGTCGCTGGTGGTCGAAGACGAAGAGCGGGAGGGGGAGGCGGCGCATGTCGTCGTGCTCGGCCCCGATGGATCGGTCGTCGCCCAGACGACGACGACGGTGGGAGGCTAGGCCGCCATGGCGGACGTGCTGGAGAGCGCGGCCGGGGAAGCGCTGGACGATCTGGACGAGTTGGCCGCGCGGGCGTTCGACGGCTACATCGTCCGCAAGGACCTCGCCCTCCGCTTCAAGGGGCAATATCCCGTCCCGACCTACGTCGGCGAATTCCTGCTCGGCCGCTATTGCGCCAGCACCGACCCGGTCGAAATCGACGAAGGGCTGGCGATCGTCGAAAAGCAGATGCGGGAACGGACCGTCCGCGCCGGCGAGGCGGAACTGTTCAAGTCGCGGGCGCGGGAGCGCGGCTCGGTCAAGATCATCGACCTGATCACGGCCCGGCTCGACGCCCGCACCGATTCCTACCTGACGGCGCTGCCGAGCCTGCTGCTCGACGACATCCGGATCGACCCGCGTCTCGTCGCCGACCACGAGCGGATGCTGACCGGCGGTTTTTACGCTGAGGTGACGCTCGAATACGATGCCACGATCGCGCTCGAAAAAAACGGGCGGCCGTTCGGCGTCGGGTCGCTGCGGCCGATCCAGGTTTCGAAACGGGACACGCTCGACGCCGTGGCGCGCGGCCGCCGGGAATTCACGACCGAGCAATGGAAAGCGTTTCTGCTGCGCAGCGTCGGGTTCGAGCCGGAGCGCCTGTCGGCGCGGGCGCGCGACGTGCTGCTGCTGCGGATGGTTCCGTTCGTCGAGCGCAATTACAACGCGATCGAACTCGGCCCGCGCGGCACCGGCAAGAGCCACCTCTACCAGCAGGTGTCGCCCTACGCCCATCTCGTCTCCGGCGGCAAGGCGACGGTGGCGCGGATGTTCGTCAACAACGCGACGGGGCAGCGCGGCCTCGTCGCCCAATACGACGTCGTCTGCTTCGACGAGGTGTCCGGCGTCTCGTTCGACCAGAAAGACGGCGTCAACATCATGAAGGGGTACATGGAATCGGGGGAGTTCAGCCGCGGGCGGGAAAGCATTCGCGCCAGCGGCAGCATCGTCCTGGTCGGCAATTTCGAGGTCGACGTGACGCATCAGCAGCGGATCGGCCATCTTTTCGGTCCACTGCCGGCGGAGATGCGCAACGACACCGCCTTCATGGACCGGATTCACGCCTACCTCCCCGGCTGGGACGTGCCGAAGATGGACCGTTCGCTCTTCACCGGCCATTTCGGGCTGGTCAGCGACGTGCTGTCCGAAGCGTGGTCGCAATTGCGGCACGAGCACCGGCTGGCGGCGTTGCAGGGGCGGGTCAACTTCGGCGGCGCCCTGAGCGGGCGGGACGTGACCGCCGTCAACAAGACGATCGACGGCTTGCTGAAACTGATCTTTCCCGACCGGACGATGGACATCGCCGACGCCGACCTCGAATGGGCGGTCCGGCTGGCGCTGGAATGCCGGCGGCGGGTGAAAGAGCAGCAAAAGCGGATCGGCAGCGCCGAGTTCCGCAACACCCATTTCAGTTACCAGATCGGGGAAGACGGCATCGAGCAGTACGTGGCGACGCCCGAGTTGGCCGGGCAAGACGGGATCGGCAGCGATCCGCTGCCGCCGGGGCAGGTCTGGGCGATCGGGCCGGGCGGCGCGGACGAAGGCGCCGGGCTCTACCGGATCGACGTCGCCGACGGTCCGGGCGGCGGCGTCCGCATCGCCAACGCCCAGGTTCCGCCGGCGTTCCGCGAGAGCGTGCGCTACGCCGAGCAAAATCTCTACGCCCACGCCCGGCCGCTCGTCGGCGACCGCGATCCGCGCCAGCACGAATTGATCGTCCAGTTGCGCGGCTTCGACGCGGCCCGCGGCGGCGCGCAACTCGGGATGCCGACGCTGCTGGCGTTTTGCGGGGCGCTGCTCGGCAAGAGCCTGAAAGGCGGGCTGGTGGTGGTGGGGGGGCTGAATCTCGGCGGCGGACTCGACCCGATCCACAACGCGGTCGACGTGGCGGAACTGGCGATCGAGCGGGGCGCCGAGCGGCTGTTGATCCCGATCTCGGCGCGGCGGCAACTGAACGATCTTTCCGACGACATGGCGACCCGGATCACGATCGACTTCTACGCCGACCCGGTCGAGGCGCTGCGCAAGGCGCTGACGGATTGACCCTGGACCGCGCGCCGGGAACTTGCGCTCCCTCGCGGCAGCGTTCGGGGTCAGCCATCAGACGATTGGCACAGTGCTCCGGCGAAGACCAAATGCGGCGTCATTGGTCGATCGCTGCAGCAGGTGTCTTCTTCGCGGCAGAATCTCAAATGCTTGCCGGCGGCGACAGGCTGGAGTCTCCAGCACGCTCCGTGGCGAGCGGCAGCCGCACGGTGACAATCGTTCCCTGATTCTCAGCACTCGTGATGGCGATCGATCCATCGTGCTGGGCCACGATTCGTTGGCTCCCCCAGAGGCCCAGCCCCGTGCCGACGATTCGGCCGGCCACGTTGCCGCCACGATGAAATCGCTCGAAGACATGCGGGAGATCATTCGCGGGGATGCCGACCCCTTGATCGGCGATGGAGAGCATTGCGTACGCTTCGCCGGAAACCTCCTCGTGATCGATGCGGATGCCGATTGTGCTGGCGTCAGGGCTGTATTTGACGGCATTGGAGACCAGGTTCTCCAGGACGCGCGCCAGTCGATCCGCGTCCCACGACCCCACGAGTTGCGGTCGCGCGGTGTCCAGATGCAGCCGATGAGCGCCCGCCATCGCGTGAAACTCGTTCACGATCCGCTGCGCCAGCGCGACCAGATCGGTCGGCGCGCGGTTGAGCTCCAGTGAGCGATGCGCCTCGAGCCGCGCGGCATCGGACAACTCCGCAATCAACCGGACCGCCCGGTTCGCGGCGGCGTCGATCGCCGCCAGTCCCGTCTCCAGGGTCGCCGCGTCCATCCGACCTTGCGCCACGCGCCGCCGCAGCAACTGCGTCTGCGCTTTCAGCGCGGTGAGCGGATTGGCCA
This sequence comes from Thermomicrobiales bacterium, assembly GCA_025928535.1. Taxonomy (GTDB): domain Bacteria; phylum Chloroflexota; class Chloroflexia; order Thermomicrobiales; family UBA6265; genus JAICJJ01. The sequence goes on along the minus strand of JAICJJ010000339.1, from coordinate 114 downwards.
GGTCATGCGCCACGGCCTCGAGGAAGACTTTCTTCTCGATCTCGACCAGCCTTCGCGCCTCGAGTTCTTGCCGCGCTGGCTGGTCGAGGCGCCCGTTGTTGGCGGCAGTCGCTG
>JAICJJ010000003.1 GCA_025928535.1 Thermomicrobiales bacterium | reverse complement strand
CGACCAGCGTCATGCCGGCCAGATGGCGTTCGACGATCGTTTGCCGGAGATCGACGGGAAGCGCGCGGGGCATGGCGGCAACTCCTTCCAGGGGCAACCCTCGTGTGCGCTCGCAGGTATAACCTTACGCGTGGCAACACAAGCAGCGCCCTTACGGCCGGCGGGGGCGGCGCGGCCCGCTGGTTGCCAGCGTGGCGACCGCCCGCCGTCGAAGCATGCGGAGCCGCGATGAAGTCGAGATGAAGTCATGAGCAGCGATTCGCCAGCGCGCGTCGATGGGCGAAACGGCGTGAGATCGGCCGGCGGCGAGTCCGCAGAAAGCCGCTGGCGCGATGTCGTCGCGATGCGGGCAAAATGAAGGCGCGCGGTCGGTTCAGCGCGACGGACTTCATTTTGACTTCATTTCCACGGCGCAGCATTTTGGCTGGATCATGCTCGGACGGCGTCAGAGAGGCGAAGCGGATGCGCATTCTGGTGGTCGAAGACGAACCCCGGCTGGCGGCGCTGCTTCGCCGCGGGCTCATCGAGGAGGGGCACGCGGTCGATCTCGTCGGTTCCGGCGAAGAGGCGCTCGAGTGGGTCGATGTCGGCGAGTATGACGCGCTCGTGCTCGATGTCATGCTGCCCGGCATCGACGGCTTCGAAGTCTGTCGCCGGCTGCGGCGGCGGCGGGCGCAACTGCCGATTCTGCTCCTCACGGCGCGCGACGCCGTCGCCGATCGCGTCGCCGGCCTCGACAGCGGCGCCGACGACTATCTCCTGAAACCCTTTGCCTTCGCCGAATTGGTCGCGCGGCTGCGGGCGTTGGGCCGCCGCCCGCCCGAGACCGTGGATACGCTGCTCATTGCGGCGGACGTGCGGCTCGACCCCGCCACGCGCCGGGTCTGGAAAGGCGAGACCGAACTCCAATTGCCGAACAAGGAGTTCCGCATTCTGGAATACCTGATGCGCCATCCCGGCCGGGTGCTGACCCGCACGATGATCGCCGAGCATGTCTGGGACTACGACTTTCCGAACGTGACCAACGTGATCGACGTTCACATTCGCCAGATCCGCCGCAAACTCGACGACCCCTATCCCGGCGTGCTGATTCAGACGGTGCGCGGAGCCGGGTACCGGCTCGCGTCTAGGCGATGAGCGGATTCCGCTTGCCGGTCCGCTTGCGGCTGACCCTCTGGTATGCGGCGCTGCTCGCCGCCACCCTGGCGCTCGTCGGCATCATCCTCGTCGTCAGTTTGCGCGAGCATCTTTACGCCGACTTCGACGACAAGTTGACGAGCCAGGCCGCGATCACGCTGGCGACCGTGCAGGTGCGCAACGGCGTTCCCGACCTCGCCGCCCAAGCCGTCGAGGAGCAGGCGGGCGAGTATTTTCTCCGCCTGCTCGACGCGCGCGGCGCCGTGCGGGCCGACAACGGGAGCGCGTTGGGCAGCGTTCCGCTCGATCGCCAGGCCGTCGCCGCGGCGTTCGCCGGACAAACCACCATCGATTCGGCGGCGGTCGGCGACAACGAATCGCTCCGGATCGTCACCTTGCCGGTGCGGCGCAATGGCGACTCCGGGGATGTGGTCGGCGTGCTGCAGGTCGGTCTGGATCGGCAAGACCTCGACGACATCCTGAACGAGTTCGCCACCACGCTTGGCCTGCTGGCGCCGTTGGCGCTGCTGGTCGCCGTCGCCGGCGGCTACTTCCTCGCCGGCCGGGCGCTGGCGCCGGTCGCCGCCATCACCGATCTGGCCGCCGACATCGACGCGCGCGACCTCGACGCCCGGCTCGATCTCGATCTGCCGAACGACGAACTTGGCCGCCTCGCGCGCACCTTCGACGCCATGTTGGCTCGCATCGAAGACGCGTTCGAGCGGCAGCGTCGATTTACCGGCGACGCCGCGCACGAGTTGCGGACGCCGCTCAGTCTGATGCGCTCCCAGATCGATCTGGCGTTGACGCGCCCACGGTCGCCCGAGGAGTACCGGGAAGCGTTGCGCGACCTCGACGGGGATCTGGAACGGATGACCGGGCTGGTCGCCAGTCTGCTGAGCCTGGCGCGCGCCGACGCCGGCCGACTTCCGATCGAGCGCGCGCCGTTCGACCTGGCGGAGACGATCGCCGCCACGCTGGAGCAATACCGGCCGTTCGCCGACGACGCCGGCGTGGCGCTGCGCGACGAATCCGTCGCCACGCCCCTGGTCGCCGACGAAGATTTGCTGGTGCAGGTGCTCGTCAACCTGATCGCCAACGCGGTGGCCCATACGCCGCCGGGCGGCGTCGTGACCGTCGGCTGCCGCCGCGTGGACATGTCCGCTCGCCTCTGGGTGAGCGACACCGGCCATGGCATTCCCATCGAACATCAGGCACGGGTTTTCGACCGCTTCTACCGGGTCGATGTCGGGCGGACGCGCGCCAGCGGGGGAGCCGGGCTGGGCCTTGCCATCTGCCGCGCCATCGCCGAGGCGCACGGAGGAACGATCCTGCTCAACAGCCGACCCGGTCACGGCGCCCATGTCGAGATGGCGCTCCCCGCTGCGCCTGGCGCGACGAGCGACACGGACCGCGGGCGGCGGTCGATGTTGCGGCGCGGTCGGGACGCGTCGGGCACGCCCGCGGAGCGTCTGTCCTCGCCGTCGCGCCGGTGATCGTCGCCGTCAACTTTTCTCGCCGCCGTCGCTCGACAAAGCGTTTCGAGGCGGCTTCATCGCAACTTCATGGCGGCCACCGACCATGGGAATCGCCAGCGGGATCGGCCCGTTCGGCGATGAAACGAACGGTGGCACGGATGTGAGGTCTGCCAATACGAATCGCGCGCCTGTTCTTTGTGCTCGTCCCGCTGGTCGGCGGCGGGTTCGGTCTCGGCGTCGAGCCTGGATCGGCCATGGCGCGCGCCTTCACTCCGACCGCGCGAGACAGTCCTGCTCGATGCAGGGCAACGATGGCAGAGCGGCCGACAACGAAACCGGTGAAAACCAGGGCAATGATGCCGGTTGCTGACCGTGGCGGCTGTCTGTCGCGCGGACCGGCATGCATCGTGCGGCGGGCCGGCGGCGGACGCCGGGCAGCGACTGACGTTGGCCGCGTCCGCCCGACCAGCACAGGAGGCCTCACATGTCTGGACGGCTCGATCGCAAGCGCTTTCTCACGACGCTCGGCGCGGCCGGCGTCGGTTTCGGCCTGACGGCGGCGACCGGCGGCGCGCCGTCCGCCGTGGCGCACCCGCGACCGCCGGAAGGATCCGCGTCGTCAACGTCGGAGCCCGGCCAGCCGCTCGACGAACGCACGCAACTCCACGCGGCGTTCTACACCGCCTTCACCGCGGCGCTCGCCCAGCAATTGGGATCGATGGCGCCAGCCGGCATCGCGCCGGCCGAGGGCGGTGAATCCAGGAACAGCCAGAACCAGGGTGGTTCAGCGGAGAACCAACCTGGCGGCTCCGCAAGCGCGGGCGAGCGCGCCGCCAGCGGTGCGGCTGCCGACGGGCGGGGCCGCAACAGTCAGGAACGAGGAAAGTCCTCCGTCAGCCAGAGCGGCCGAGCGATGGGCCAGACCGGCGCGCAATCGGGCGAACGCGGCGCAAGCGCGCAGATGTCGCCGTCCGGCGGCGCTCGGTCCGGCGGCTCGCCGTCGGGCGCCGACGCGATCGACGCCGCCATTCGCGAGGCGCTGATGGCGCTGATCGACACGCGCCAGACGCAAGGCGGCCTGTCGTATGGCCAGGCGGAAGCATTGAAGACGATCGTCGCCACCAGTCTGGCCCCGCTCGCGCCAGAGCCGCCGGGCCTGGCCTGGCTCATCTCCGCCCAGGGCGGGGCGGCGCACGGCCCCGCTGAATCGGGCGAACAGCCGTCCGGATCGGAGCGCCAGACTGGCGGCCAGACGCGGGACCATGCGGCGGGAGGCGGCGGCATGTCGGGCGCATCGACCGCCGGCACGCGAGCTGGGAACGAGCCCGCGGCGGCGGCAAGCGGCGCCAAGGCGCACAATGCGTGGCGGGGCGGCTGGCCGTAGCCCAGCGGCGGCCATCGGGCACGTTCATCGCCGAGGTCGGGCGCCAATGGCGCTTGACGCAGACGGCCGCCGCCGCGCATCGTCTCAGGGCAGCGGCGGCCGCCCGCCGCCCTCACCGTGCGGGAGGCGTCATGACTGACATACGCGCCAAGGAATCGCTCACAGTAACCGAAGCGGCCGACCGGCTCGGCCTGTCGCGCTGGACGGTCGGCGGCTGGATCGCGACGGGCGCGCTGCCCGCCGACCGGAGCGGCGGCCGACGGCGGGTGCGGCTTGACGACCTGGTCCTGGCGCAAGCGCAGATGCATGCCGGAACGGTTGTGCCGGCCTGGCGGCGCGCGCCGCGGCGGGCCGGTTGGCGGCTGCGCCAGGCGCGCGAAGCGGCCGGGTTGACGCAACTGGAGTTGGCGGCGCGCAGCGGCTTGACGCACGAGGCGATCTCGAATCTGGAGCGAGGCCACCGCGCGCCCCTGGCCCGGACCGTGCGCGCCCTCGCGCAAGCCCTCCGGGTTGATCCCAGCCAGTTCATCCTCGGGATGGCGCCGGAGCACGGCCTGACCACGACGGAAGCGGCGGCGCGGCTGGGGGTCCCGGTGGGCCGGATCCAGATGTGGCTGCTGACCGCGCAATTGCACGGCTGGAAGGTCTCCGGGCAGTGGCGGGTGGCGTCGGCGAGCGTACGCGCCCTGGAGGAAAGCGGCCGGATGCGCGGTCGCTCGCGCCGGCTCGATCCGCGCTATCACGGCTGAGCGCGCCGCGCGTCTTGCGGCCCGAACGATCTGCCATAGTGGCGGCGTGGGCGACGATCCCGGCAACACGGCCGGGAATACACCGCCTGGATCGGCGGTTGCGGCCCCGATTGTCCAGCCGCGCCATCGCGTGAACGCCGCGCGGTCGATTCTTGCCAGCCACGCTCCCCTGCGTTCCCCGAAATCCATCGGACCGCCGTCGCTCGCAGACGGCCGAAGGTTGCGGCAACCGCGTCCGCCATCGGCGCGCGTCTGGCGCTGACGATGCGCTGACTGGGGCGCCGTCGCCAGCCGATCGCCGTCGGACATCGGCCCGCTTCCCGATCGTCCGCCACCGTGCGGCTTCATCCTGGCCTAAACAGGACTTCATCTCCGCCCTCTACCGTCGGCCTCCGGGTCGGCGCCCGGAACGCCGATCCCCCTGGAGCCGGTCCGCACGGTGTGCGGACCGCTTGTTTGCGGCGCGGCGCCGGCCGCGCGCCATGGCGGCTCAGGAACGCTGAACCGCCGCGTTTGGAGGACAGGATGACGCGGGGAAGCAACGTCGGATCAACGACGGCCGGGGCGTCCCTGAGCCCGGTTCGTTCGGCCGCTCGGCAGATGTTGAGCAAGGTCCCGGAGGTGACGATCTACTTCTGGCTCATCAAGGTCTTGTGCACGACCGTCGGCGAAACGGCGGCGGACTTTCTCAATGTGAACCTGAATCTGGGGTTGACTGTCACGACCTGGGCAATGGGCGCGCTGTTGCTGCTGGTCCTGCTGGTCCAATTTCGGGCGCGCCGCTATGTGCCCGCCATCTACTGGCTCGCCGTCGTGCTGCTGAGCATCGTCGGCACGCTGATCACCGACAATCTGACGGACAATCTCGGCGTCTCGCTGGTGACGACGACGCTCGTCTTCGGCCTGGCGCTGGCCGCGACATTTGCGGCCTGGTTCGCCAGCGAACGAACGCTCTCGATCCACACGATCTTCACTGGCCGACGCGAAGCCTTCTACTGGCTCGCGATTCTGTTCACCTTTGCCTTGGGCACGGCGGCTGGCGATCTGACGGCGGAGCGGCTCGACGTCGGCTATCCACTGTCGGCCCTCCTCTTCGCGGCCCTCATCGGGATCGTGGCCGCCGCCCATCTCGGCTTCGGGCTCAATGCGGTCGTCGCCTTTTGGCTTGCCTACATCCTGACGCGGCCGCTCGGCGCCTCGCTGGGCGACTTGTTGGCGCAGGCGCGCGCGGATGGCGGTCTTGGCCTCGGCGCCCCGCTGACCAGCGCGCTCTTCCTCGGCGCGATTCTGCTTGTCGTCGTCTTTCTGTCCATCTCCCGGGCGGACTCGGCGACGGCGGATGCCGCGGCCGACCGCGCGCCCGCCGCGCCTCGGCTCCCTGCCAGCGCCGCGTCGGATTAGCGTCGTCGGTCGACGCGCGCCGGCCACGGATCGAAGCGAGCGCAACGCAGCAGCAGGCGAGATGATGGCGAACGATGACAACCGCAGACAATTTGCACGCGCTATCGGCCGTCAACCAGTTTCGGCCGTTGTCAAAACCGCGGCCTGCCTGGCAAGTCAGCGTGTTCCGAGCCGCGCCAGAACCGCCGGAGGACATCGATGCGTCACCCCGCCAGCCCCGTCGTTTTGCCCATGCTGGGCGCAAGCCTCGCCCTGCTCGTCCTCGGGCCGCTGGCCTGGGTCATCCTCATGGCCTTGGCCGACGCCGAGGACGACGCCGCGGTCGATCTCATCGCGGTCGCCATGCTGGCGCTCGGTTGCCTCGGAGCGATGCTGCTCTATGACATGGCCGGGTGAGGTCGTGCGCGGCGGGAGGCGGTCTTGGCGTGGGACGACGCGCGCCGCAACGGTCGGCGGCGGCGCGAGGAAATGGCGTGGAGACGGAGCCGCGTTCATGCACGCTTCACGTCGAATTCACGCCAATGCCATGTCGTTGAAACGCCCCGGCTCCATTTCGCCGGGGCGTCGAACAGGGCGCGGGCCAGGCGGGGCCCCTGCATCCAGCCGCCAGCGAACGGAGGTTCAGATGAGCGACGTGACGATGGAGCGAGGTGAAACGGCGGGCGGCCGATTCGATCGGGCCGTCAGCCGGCGCTGGCTGGCGGTCTGGGCCGGGAGCGCATTGGCCGCCGCCTGCCTGGGGAGCGATCGGCTGACGGCCGCCGCTCAGCGGCAACACGGGCGTCGCGCCAACACCTCCAGCGGAGCCTCCGCATCCGGCAATGAGACGGACGGGGAGACCTCCGGCTCCGACGAGCAAATCGACGGCGTCGATTGTCAGCAGCAAGGCGACAACCAGGGCGACAACGTCGGCTGCGCCCCAGGCAGCAGAACTGGCGCGCCCGGCGCCAGCGGAAGCGGCCAGGCGACGAGCCCGCATCGGTCGAAACGCGGCGGGCGCCGGCGCCGTCACGGCAACGCGCGGCGTCGCTGACCCGCCGTCTCCGTAGCCACGGCAAATGGCGGTCGGCCGCCCGTCGCGCGTCGCCCGTCGCAACGCGGCCGACTCCCCGCAGCCCAATGCCGTCGAGGCGCATGACATCGTTCCGGGCCGGAGCAAGTGGATGATCGATCTCTATCACCGAACAACCCAGGCGGCCGCGCTACGGATTCTGGAATCGGGCTTTCGCGATCTGACGGGAACGCATCCGGCGCTTGGAGGCTGGACCGGCGTGTGGCTCGCGGACCATTTGCCGAGGAACGCCCGAAACGCGCGAGGGCGCGCCCTCTTGATCGTCGCCATGGACATGTCGATGGCCCAGTTGGCGGACTACGAACGCGTCGTTGACGATCAACCGGGGCGTCTCTTCCTCCTGCCGGCCGAGATTGTCAACGTTCAAGGCCGAATCCGCCGCATCGAACGAGTACGGCGCGCCGTGCGTCTGGCCCGTCGTGTCGACGCTTCGAGCCTCGCGCTTCGCGAACGGGTCGATCAGGAGGTCAGCGAACGCTGGTCCATTCGCTCCGCCGGCGCGGGAATATCTTGCTCGGATTTGGACGTCTTGGCCAATGTCGGGCGACGGAGCCCGGCTGCGACGAGCGGTTCCGAACCGAGGAGCGTGCCATGGACAGGCCGGTGGATCGACGGACGGTGACCAAGGGCGCCGGCGCCCTCGCGGGTTTTGCGGCGGCGCGCGCGCTGTTGCAACAGACGGCGCTGGCGGCCGACGACTCGACGCCGACTGGCGCATCGGAGCAGAGCCTGTACGACCGACTCGGCGGCATCTTCGCCATCGCCGCGGTCGTCGATCGCTTCAGCGACGCGATCATCGTCAACCCGAAGCTCAACCAGAATCCGGCGTTGAAGGCATGGAACCAGACGGAAGCGCCGACCCGCTTGCCGGGCCTGAAGTTCATGCGGACGATCTGGATTGCCGCGCTCGCCGGCGGCCCCTTCACCTACACCGGGCTGCCGCTGCACGACGCCCATCAACGTTTTCATCTGACGCCGGAAGAATTCGACGAAGTTGGCGCGGAGATCGTCCGCGCGCTCGACTACTATCACGTGCCGGCGCGCGAAAAGCAGCAACTGGTGGACGCCTACATGCTCACCAAGTCCGAGGTCGCGACGGCGCCCCAATAGTCGGGGCGACAGGATGCAGGCGGCGTCGGCTGTCGGCGATGACGCCGCGCCGGCGCCCCGCATCAGCGCACGGTGGTGGGCTCCCCAGGGCGCCGGCGCGGCCTCGGTCAGTCCCATCGCATAGGCCGGGGAGATGACGGGCCGGCCTTGCGTGGCGGCGACGAGCACGATCGCGCGGATCGGCGCGAGGCAGCCGCGGGCACGGAAGAAGGCCACCCCGGCGTCGAATGCCGCTCCCGCCGTCAACGCGCCGCCGGCGCCTCTGAAGCGATCGCCGCGCCGCGTGAACGGATCGACGACATTCACCGCGATGGCCGGGTTGGCGCGCAGATTGGCGATCGTGCCCGGCGATCCGATGACGGCGAAGATTAGCCGATCGTTGTCCCGGACGGCGAGCCTGCCCTTGGGCGCTCGATCGGGCGTGCCGTCGGGGCAAACGGTGGCCACGAAACCGAGCCGCCGCTCGTCGATCAGCCGGCGCATTTCCTCGGTGACCATGCCCACGCCTTGCTCCTTTGCGCGCGAACCGTGATTTCGTTTTCCTTCAACCAGGATGCGACCGCACGGCAATGCAATTCCGCCCGCATCGATCTCGTTTTCCTGGCTGACAGTCGCTTTGCCCTTCATCCGAACTTCATCGACGTCGCCTACGGTCGAGACAATCCAGCGGCGCCGGCTTTTGACGATGGCGCACAAGCCGACGCACGCTCCGGCCGGGCAGGGTCGGGCGCTGCTGGGCGTTTTTGGCGATGGAGCGGAAAGGATGTGGCGCGATGGAGCGTTGGCCGAAGGCGTCGTTTCCGATAACCGAGGGACTGCTCGTCATCCTCTTGCTCGTGGCGGCTCCCGGTGTGACGCTGGCGAAGTCGCGACCGCGCTCGCCAGCGACCGGCCAGGCAGCGCAATCAAGCCCGGCGCGGAAACAGCCATCGTGCACTCTGTTTCCGGGAGCGGATCAATTTTCCACCACGATCGACAATCCGTTCATGCCGCTTGTGCCGGGCACGACGTTCACGTATCGCGAAGCGGTGAACGGCAACAAGACGCAAAACGACGTGGTCGAGGTCACTACCGATACGAAGACGATCCTCGGTGTCGACACCGTCGTCGTGCATGACGTCTCCTCGTTGCCGGATGGGACGCCCGTCGAAGACACGCTCGACTGGTACGCCCAGGACAGCGCGGGCAACGTCTGGTACTTCGGCGAAGACACCAAGTCGCTCAAGAAGGGCAAGGTCGTCAGCACGAAGGGGTCGTGGGAAGCGGGCGTCAAGGGCGCGCTCCCCGGCATCGTGATGGAGGCGACCTCGCACGTCGGCGACGTCTACCGGCAGGAGTGCTCACGCCGGCAGGCAGCGGACGTGGCGAAGGTGCTGAATCTCTCGACCACCGTCACCGTTCCCTTCGGCTCATTTGACAACGCGCTCGAGACACAGGAGACCAGCCGGCTCGATCCGGGCGTCGTCGAGCGGAAGCAATACGCGCCCTGCATCGGTTTCGTTCGCTCGGAGATCGTCAAGGGCGGCAAGGAAGTGGCCGAATTGGTCGATGTCCAGCCGGCCCCGACGGGCGGCTGCAATTCGTCCGCCAGCGGCAAAGCCGCCGCTGGCGCCCCGGGGAGCCACCCTGGGTCAGGAAATGCTGGCGGCGCGAAGCATGGCGGGCAGAGTCAGGCGACCACGTCCACAACGGCCGCCCGCCAAGGCTCCGCCGCGCGCGGCCGTTCCTCGCCGTCGCACAAAGCGTCAGGCGCCGGCAAGCATTCGCATGGCCGCCACGGCAAGAGCCATTCAAAGAAGGCCGGGTCGTCGCCCCATCGCGGCGCCTGATTTCGTCCGCGGAGCCGATCGAACGGCCCGACCGGGAGATGCTGCCTGAACGCCGCGACGCAAATCCAATTTTCATCCTTCCCTCGTAAGGTCGCCGTTGGACGCTGCTCGCGCCGAAATCCGGCGCGAGCAGCGGTTGGCCGGAGCCGGCCGACGCTGGCGCGCGTCATGGAAGATCGAGTCGGCGCGGCGGTCCCAACGGACAAGGAAGTTCGCGGCGCGATCGCCGCCTGGGAGAACTGCAGATGGATGATCGACGTTTCGATGAACTTGCGCGGTCGATGGCCGCGCCGTCGCGGCGCGGCGTGCTCAAATTCGCGGCCGCCGCCGGGCTCGGGCTGGCGACGCGGCTCGCGCCTGACCTGGCCGCGGCGCAGACGGCCCAGCCAGCGGGCAACAACAACTGCAAGAAGAGCGGCTCGAATTGCAGCAAGAACAAGGATTGCTGCTCCAATACTTGCAAGAACGGCAGTTGCAAATGCGGCGGCAACGGCAATTCCTGCAAGAAGAACAGCGATTGCTGTTCCGGCACGTGCAAAAATGGCAGTTGCAAGTGCGGCAAGAAGGGCGATTCCTGCAACAAGAGCAGCGATTGCTGCAGCAACTTCAACTGCAAGAACGGGAACTGCAAGTAAGCGGCGGCGCGCCGCCGCCGGGCGGTGATCGCGTCCGCCGGCCGATTCAGGCGAACGCCCGGATCGGCCGGCGGCGCGGTCGAAAGCCGCAATCGGCGAGGATCGAACGCAGCCGCCGGATGCTCGTCGGCCAATCCCAGCGGCCGACTACGTGGGCGCGCGGATCGAGTTCCGGCCCGCGCGCCAGCAATTCCTCGATCCCGAGGTGAAATTCGGCGGGGCTTGCGGTCAGGCCGGTTTCTGGTGTGATGTAACCCAGCCCGCAGCACAAGTCGCGGTTGGCGAGCACCGGCAGCCCGGCGAGCATGTATTCGGTCAGCACCGCCGGACAGCCGTCGGCGTCGCCGCCGACGACCCCGATGCGCGCCCGATTCATCAGCGCGTTGACCTCGGCGTACGACACCCCGGGCGGACCGACGAAGTCGACCGCCAACCCGAGCGCCCGCGCCTGCGCCCGCAACGCCCCGGCCAATTCGCCGTAGCCGAACACGCACAACGTTCGCACCGGACGAGAGCAGCGGGCCAGCGCGGCGAACAGGATGTCGTGACGCTTGTACGCCTGCGCCGCCGCGACATAAATCACGTCGTAGTCTTTCGGCGCGCCGAGCGGGCGGAAGGTGAGCGGATCGGCGAACTCCGGTCCGATCGGCAACCGCGCGCAGGGCGTCGTCGGATGGCGGACGCGCGCCGCCGCTTCCTGCCACGCTTCGCCGACCAGAATCAGGTCGAAATGGCGGCTGACCGATGCCGGCACGCGCAGCGGCGCGACGTCGAGCGAGTAGGAGATCGTGAAACTCTCGCGGCAGGCGAGCAGGATTTCTTCGGAGACGCCGAGCCCCCAGACGCAGAGGAGATCGGGCGCGCCCTGCTCACGCAGAAACCGGAGCATGGCGGGGGAATGAAAGGGCGGCCGGTCGTCGTCCAGTCGGAACGCGCGTCGGCCGAACAGGGGCTGCTCCCGCCAGGTCGTCGTCGTCGCCGGTCCGACCGCGTAGGACCACGCTTCGGCCTGATCGACCAGGCCGCTTTTGACGGCGGCGAGCGGCAGGCGCTCCATGTAGCCGCCGACGACCCGCAACTCGGCTCGTGCCCGCGCAAGCCCCCGTCCATCTGATGGAGGCTCTGACCAGGCGGCGTCGTCAGCCGGCGGCAGTTCGGCGTCGCGCGCGTCGCCGACGGCGTAGAGGGTCGACCGGCTGGTCCGCATGGCCCGCTCAGGCTTGGCGCGCCGCGGTCAGCGCCGTGCGAATCGTCGTTTCCGGATCGTTCGACCGGCCGGCGTCCCAAGCCAGGGCGAAGGCGTCGGGGCCGAGCGCGGCGCGGACCGCCGCCACGTCGCCGGCGAAATCGGGCGCTTCGACGCCGGCCGCCAGCAGATCGTCCGATCCGGCAAGACTGGCGGCGGCGGCGAGAAAACCAGCCGCCCGCGTCCAGTCGTTGCGTTCGCGGGCGAGGCCGCCGAGACCGGCCAGGGCGGCCGCGCTGCCGGCGTTATCCCCGAAGCCATCATAGCGCGCGAGCGCCTCGCGAAAGGCGGTGAGCGCGCGCGCGGTCTCGTCCCGGGCACGTGTCGCCAGGCCGAGGTTGAGCGAGACCGCCGCCTGGCTCCGGGCGTCGCCGATGGCGGCGAAGAGGGCTTGGCTCTGCTCATAGCGGGAAATCGCGCCGTCCAGATCGCCGCTGAGTCGCGCGACTTCGCCGAGACTGTTGATGGCCCCGGCTCGCCCCCAACGATCGTCGTCTTGTTCGTAGAGCGCGAGGCTTTCCTCGAAAAGCGACTGGGCGTTGGCGTAGTCGCCGCGGTCGAACGCGAGCGCCCCAAGATTGTGCAGTGAGCGAGCAATTGCGGACGCATTGCCGATCTGCCGCCGCAACGTCAGGCTTTCCCGATGCAGCGATTCCGCCCGGGCATGGTCGCCACGGCGATAGACGGCCCAGCCGAAATCGGTCAGCGCCGTCGCCAGCGTGGCCGCGTCGGCGGTCTCGCGCGCCAGCGCCAGGCTTTCTTCCAGCAGCGCGATGGCGCGCTCCGTGTCGCCCCGGTGATGCGCGACGACGCCGAGATTGCCGAGGGCGTGGGCAATGCCGATCGCGTCGCCGACCTGCCGGAACAATGTGAGCGCTTCGTCGTGCAGCGCCGCCGCCGCGTCGAGATCGCCCTGGATCTCGGCAAGCACCCCCGCGCCATCGAGCGCCGCCGCCCGGATCGCCGCCGCCTCGGGCGGGGCGTCGAGCGCCAGCGCCGCGGCGAGTTGGGCGCGTCCTTCGGTGACATGCCCGCGCAGCCACCAGAATCGCCAGAGCGCGGACGCGAGCCGCAGCGCGCCGGCCGCGTCGCGCTGACGACAACGCCACTGCAAGGCGGCGCGCAGGTTGTCGCGTTCGCGTTCCAGTTCGTCGAGGCGGCTGGCGTCGTCGGGACCGGCCAAGGCGGGCTCGGCCGCCAGCGCTAGGCCGACAAAGTAGTCGGCGTGCCCGTCCTGGACCGCCGCGGCATCCGGGCAGGCCAGCAGACGTTCGCGCGCGAATTCCTGAATCGTTTGCAACATGGCGAAGCGGGGCTCGTCGTCGTTTTTGACCGCGTCGTCGTGGCGGACCAGATTCTTGTCGAAGAGCGACGCCATGCCGTCGAAGACGTCGAGCGTCAATGCGTCGGCCGCCCCGGCGACCGCGTCGGCCGCGTCCAGACTCCAGCCGCCAGCGAAGACGCCGAGGCGAGCGAACAGCGCCTGCTCTTCCGGCGTCAGGAGATCGTGACTCCAGGCGATGGCGCCGCGCAACGTCTGTTGGCGCTCCGGGCGGTCGCGGCCGCCGCCGGTCAGCAAGGCGAGCCGGTTGTCGAGGCGACGCAAGATCGCCTCCGGCGGCAAGAGTTTGACGCGCGCCGCAGCCAGTTCGACCGCCAGCGGCAGCCCATCCAGCCGGCGGCAGATCTCGGCGACGGCGATCGCGTTGGCCGCGTCGAGCCCGAAACCTGGCTTCACCGCCTGCGCTCGCTCGACGAAAAGCCGGACCGCTTCGGATTCCAGCAGCGCCGCGGGCGACGTTTCGCTCGCCGGCGGGAGCCTCAGCGGCGCGACCGCCCATTCGTGTTCGCCCGCGATCCGCAGCGGCATCCGACTCGTGGCGACGATCTGGAGCCGGGGGCACGATGCGAGCAGATCGGCGACCAGGGGCGCGGCGTCGATCACCTGCTCGACGTTGTCCAGCACGATCAACGCCTGCCTGGCCCGCAGATAATCGGTCACCCCCTCCGCCATCGATTGGCCGGCGGTTTCGCGCAGGCCGAGCGCGCGGGCGATGGTCGAAGCGACCAGCGCTGGCTCGTTGATCGGCGCCAACGCCACGAACCAGGCGCCGTCCGCAAGGCCATCGACGAGTTCGGCCGCCGCTTCCAGCGCCAGCCGCGTCTTGCCGGCGCCCCCCGGTCCGACCAGCGTCAGGAGCCGGGTTCCGCCTTCCAATTGCCGCCGCAGGTCGCGTAAATCCGCCTCGCGGCCGATCAGGGGAGTCGGTTGGAGCGGCAGGTTGTGCGGTTGCCGATCGAGGCTCTTGAGCGGAGGAAAATCGTCGTCCAGCCCCGGCCCGACGACCTGGAAGACCTGCTCCGGCTCCAGCAGATCGCGCAGCCGGTGGACGCCGAGATCGCGCAGGCTGACGCCGGGCGGGCAATGGTCGCGGACGAGTTGCTGGCTCGCTTGCGTCAGCAGCACCTGGCCGCCGTAGCCGGTCGCCAGCACCCGCGCCAGTCGATTGAGACAGGGGGCAAGGTAGTCGCCGTCGCGCGGCGTCGCGAGGCCAGTGTGGATGGCCATCCGCACCCGGATCGGCGCGAGGTCGCCCCATGGCTCCGCCGCGATGGCGTGCTGCGCTTCGGTCGCCGCCGTTAGCGCCGCCGGCGCCGTCGGAAACGCGGCCTGGATGGCGTCGCCGATCGTCTTGAAGAGCACGCCGTCGTGCGCTTCGACCGCCGCCCGCAAGAGCGACAGGTGCCGCTCGACGGCAATCTGCATCGCCTCGCGCTGCCGTTCCCAGCGGCGCGTGCTTCCTTCGATGTCGGTGAACAGAAAGGCGACGGTGCCGGAAGGATAGGTGGGCACGGCGCAGTCACTCCGCCGCGAGCGCACGCGCGCTCGCTGGAATGCAGGATGCTAGCATCCCGGGCAAGGCGGCGGAACATCGCGCCTGGCGGCTTCGCGGTCGGCGGCGCGGCGGAGGATGAGCCAGGATGAATGCACCCACGACCCCCGGCTTCAATCGTCGCGTCGGATTGGCGGCGGCGCTGGCCGCGGTCGCGCTGGCGCGCCCGCTCGGCGCGGCGGCGGCGATCATCCAGCAGCGGGGCATGGTCGGCGGCGGCGCGGTCAAGTTCGAAGGGGGAACCGCCAATTTTTCGCTCCTCGCCTCCAAATTGACCTTTCCCGATCCGGGAGGCGACGTCGTCATCGGCAGTTTGCTGTGGGTCGATGCGTCCACCAAGGCGATCCTGGCGAGCACGGCCATCACCAACTACGACAACCTGGCCGGACAGGAAAAAGGCAAGCGCATCCACGGCATGCTGACCTCGAACGGCGCCGGGCCCTTTCCATTCATGCTCGACGTGATCGACGGCGGCGACCCCGGCTCCGGCAAGGACAGCGTCGCGCTGACCGTCGGCGATTTCGTCACGCCCGTCGCCGGCGCCCCCGCCGCCGCGCCGACGGGATTCAAGTATGCGGCGACCGGCATGCTGGCGACCGGCGATCTGCAAGACCTGGACATCGACATCACGGAGCCGTAGGCCGACTCTGTCATGGCAGACGTCAGGCGCGCTCGCGCAGATGCGGGTGGAGCAGGCGCTCGCCCGCAAGGTGGAGGATCAGGGCGAAGGCGACCGCCAATGGCAGCCAGACCGCGCAAAACCAGAAGCCTTCGAGTTGGCGAGGTTGGGCCGGCGCGACCGGCCAATGGACCCAATCGGGGATGGCGGCGATCAACGGCCCGACCATCAGGACGACGCAAAAGGCGAAGACCGCGCCGACCGCCGCCGCTTCCCACGGCGAACCGACGACCTCGCGCCGGAATTTGCCGTAGGCCAGCAACACCAACAGCAAGGCCAGACCGACCATCGTGTCGAAGAGGTCCCATTCGCCTTCGGAGATCACGACCGAAATGATGCCGGCGACCGCGACGCCGATGAGCGTCGCGTCCTGACTCAACTCGACCTGCTGCACGGAGTTCCGCTGGCTCGTCACGCTCGCCCCTTTCCGCTCGCCGCCCGCGCCGTCCATGCCAGCCGAGGGCGATCCTGGGGCGTAGATTGAATTGCCGACCCGATTCCGTACAAGCGTCAGGGCCCCGGACAACCGCCCAGGGCCCTGATCCGCGCGCACGATCGCGATGAGCGCTATGCGGCAGGCGTCGCCGCGCCGCCGCCGACGTTGAAGAGCGTGACCATCCCCTCCATCGCGTGCGGCTTGCCGGTGGCCGGGTCGGTCACGAAGCAGAGGGCGACGTAGCGCCCCGGCGCCAGATCGAGCGCCGGCCAGACGGTCGTCCCGGTTGATTGCAGCAGCACGCCGCCGACCGGCTGGAAGTCGGAATTCTGCAGCATGCCGGGCGCCGGCGTCGCGTTTTCGGGCAGGTTGACGACCTGCATGATCTGATCCATCGTGGTGGCATCCGGCACCTTGCCCAACACAAGCATGTGCGGCTGCTTGCCGTTGTTGACCACTTTCCAGACCTGCGGTCCCGCCGGAATCGCGCCTTCGAGTCCGAGGAACGAAAAGTCGAGTTCGGTCACGGTGGCGCTGGCCGTCGGTTCCGTTTGCGCCGTCGGCGTGCCGCCCGCGACCGTCAGCATGCTCGGGGGCTGGTTGCCTTCGCCGAAGACGGCCCAATCGCCGGCCGTCAGGTTGACGACCGCCTGGGCCGTGCCGCCGGGCGCGACATCGCCGGGACCGCCTGCGATCACCGCCTTGTAGAGAAACGCCGGAAATCCATTGCCCGGCTCCGGCGTCGCCGCCATGTTCATCAGGTCCTGCATGGTCGAGCCGGGCGGTGGGCCGAGCAGCGCCGCGCCGGTGGCGTCCTTGCTGTTGTTGACGACCGTCATCAGGACCAGCCCGGCCGGAACCTGCTGGGTCGACAGTTCGTACGCCTGGTCGGTCATCGTCACCCGCAATTCGGGATAGCCGAGCGATGCCAACGTGCTGACCGGCGTCGCCTGCTGGGCGAGCGCCGCCGCCGACCCCGTCAGAATCAGCAACAGAGCCGCGAACAACGCGAGCGGTTTCCGCATGAACGCCTCCTCTCCCTTCGACCTGCGACGCGCTCCGCCGAACGGCAAGCGCGGCCGGTCGCCAGCAACAATCATGCCGCCGCGACCGTCGGCAGAGCGGCCGGCCGGCGGCGCACGCTTCCTGTACAGCCGACGACCATTGGCGCTAGGCTCCGCGGTGCGCTCGCGCGCGGCAGGTTCCGGTCGCCGCGCGGGCGCTTCGAATCGATCGAATCCGATTGCGAGGATCGCGTGCATTTTCCCCGGCCAAAGCAGAAGATCGTCGTCGCCATCGTCTACATCTGCGGCATGGTGATGAACTCGCTCGACTCGACCATCGTCAATGTCGCGCTCGCCACCCTGGCCCGGGAATTTTCCGTCTCGCCTGCCGCGGTCGAAGGCGTCATCATCGGCTATCTGGTCAGCCTCGCGGTCTTCATCCCTGCCTCCGGCTGGCTCGGCGACCGGTTCGGCACGAAGCGGATCTTTCTCGCCGCCCTCGCCATCTTCACGGTCGCTTCGGCCCTCTGCGGCCTGGCCGGGTCGCTGAACCAGTTGGTCGCCTTCCGGGTGCTGCAGGGCGCGGGCGGCGGCTTGCTGACCCCTGTCGGCATGGCGATGCTCTACCGGACCTTCCCGCCGCAGGAACGCGTCGCCGTTGGACGCATCCTGATGTTCGCGCTCATTCTCGGGCCGGCCGGGGGACCGATCCTCGGCGGCTTCCTGATCGAGCAGTTGTCCTGGCGCTGGGCGTTTTTCGTCAACATCCCGGTCGGGTTGGCCGCGTTCGTCTTTGGCCTCCTGTTCCTGCACGAGCATCGCGAGGAAGCGCCCGGCAAATTCGACGCGATTGGATTCGGCCTGGCCGGCGTCGGCTTCGCGCTGGTGATGTTCGCGCTCAGCGAAGGACCGTCGCGCGGCTGGACCATCCCGTGGGTCTACGTGCCGGGAATAATCGGCTTGCTGGTGCTGGCGGGGTTCGTCTGGTTCGAATTGCGGACGCCGGAGCCGATGGTGCAACTCGGCTTGCTGACCAACCGCCTGTTCCGGACGACGCTGCTCGTCTCCTTTTTCGCGACCATCGGCTTCATCGGGCTGCTCTTTCTCGTGCCGCTCTATCTGCAGGAAGCGCGCGGCGTGTCGCCCCTCGTCTCCGGCCTGACGACCTTTCCCGAAGCGATCGGCGTGCTCGCTTCGACCCAGCTTGTCGCCCGGCTCTATCCCCGGGTCGGACCGCGCCGGCTGATGGCGGGCGGGCTGACCGGGGTGGGGATCGGCATGATTCTCCTGTCGCTGACCGGGCTGGCGACCGATCTCTGGATCATTCGCGGATTGATGTTTCTGATCGGGGCGGGGATGGCCTACATCTTCCTGCCGAATCAGGCGGCGAGCCTGGCGACGATCACCCGCGAGCAAACGGGGCGGGCGTCCACCTTTTCGAGCGTCCAGCGGCAACTTGGCGCGGCGCTCGGCGTCGCCATCCTGAGCACCGTGCTGGCCTTCATCGGCCCGACGACGCTCGACGCCGCCGGGCAGATGATTCCGAATCTGGCGGCGTATCGGGGCGCGTTTCAGGTTGCGGCGATCTTCGCCTTCGTCGGCGCCGTGATCGCGCTGCGGGTGCCGGATCGGGAAGCGGCGGCGACGATGCTGCCGCGCGCCGTCCGTCCGGAGGCCGAGGAAGCGCCGGTCTTCGACGCGGCGTGAATCGACGGCGCGCGAAAGGGGATCGCGATGCGGCCGAAGCCGGAACATCTCGGACCCGAATTCGCCAGCCAGTTTGGCGATCCCGGCGTCGTCGCGGCCTATCACCATCGGCCGGCCTATCCCGAGGAGGTCATCGACATCCTCACGGACTTGCTTGTCGCGCCCGGCACGGCGCTCGACGTCGGGGCGGGAACGGGCGAGATCGCGCGGCGGCTTGTCGGTCGGGCGGTCGCGATAGATGCCGTCGATCCTTCCGTCGGCATGGTCGCCAGGGGGCGCGCGTTGCCGGGCGGCGACCATCCCGCGCTGCGCTGGATCGTCGGCCGGGTGGAAGACGCTTCGCTGCGGCCGCCATACGGGTTGATCGTCGCCGCCGCCAGCCTGCATTGGACCGATTGGCGGGTCGCGCTGCCGCGATTGCGCGACCTTCTCGCGCCGGGCGCCGTGCTGACGATCGTCGAGTTGCGCGAACAGCCCAATCCGTGGGACGACGCGCTGCTCCGGGCGATCAGGAAGTATTCGACCAACCGGGCATTTCGTCCGTACGATCTGGTTGCGGAATTGAACGAGCGGGGTCTCTTCCGCGAGATCGGGCGGCGCCTGACCGCGCCGGTTGCTCTCACCCAGCCCCTCGACGCCTATGTCGAATCGTTCCACGCCCGCAACGGGTTATCGCGAGACCGGATGACGCCGGAGAATGCCGCCGCCTTCGATCGCCTCGTCAAAGCCATGGTCGCGCCGCACGCTGTGGACGGCTCGGTCTGCCTGGAGGTCTGGGGCGACGTCGTCTGGGGAATCCCCGGCGGCCCAGGAGGCTGAGGCGTCCGATGAGATCGGCCATCGGTCCGCGTCGCTGCGGAACCCGTGGGTGCGGTTCGAAGGTTCGCGGCGCCGCTGCCCCCCCGTCATGCTGAGCCACCCCGTCATGCTGAGCGATGTCGAAGCATCTCGTTCGCTCGGTCCATGGACGCCGAGATCCTTCGCTGCGGCTGCTCTGAAAAACTCCGTCTTTCATGCCGTGGGGGCGCCGCTCCGCGGCATGACCACTCAGGATGACCATGGGGTAAGGCGCCGCGCCTCGCGCACGACGCTGACGGGCGCCCGAAGCCCGTCGCCGACTGTTCGTCGCTGGCGAAACCGGAGATGATATGCCGGG
>JAICJJ010000446.1 GCA_025928535.1 Thermomicrobiales bacterium | reverse complement strand
TGATAGACTTGCCGCCATTGTTTCCGGTTCGCCCCTGCCTGCGGTGGTCTCATGCCCGACATCGGCTGGCTCGTCTCCCGGTTGGGCAACCCCCGGAATGTGCTCGACATTCTCGTCGTCTCGCTGATCATTTACTGGCTGCTGGGGGTCGCGCAAGGAACGCGAGCGACACAATTGATCCGGGGGGTCGTCATCCTCCTGGTGGCCGCGTTCCTCCTCGGAACGACGCTCCAGTTGACGACCCTCAATTGGGTGCTGACCCAGACCTGGCCGGCGCTGATCGTCGCCATTCCGGTGCTGTTCCAGCCGGAATTGCGGCGGGCGCTGGAACAATTGGGCCACACCGGCTCGTGGGCGCCACACTTCGCGAACCGGCAGGTGGCGGCGCAAGAGCGGATGATCGATGAACTGGTGCGCGCCGCGGGCCAACTCTCGCGCAATCGCTACGGGGCGCTCATCGTGATCGAACGAGAAACCGGCCTGCAAAACTACATCGAACGCGGGGTGCCGATCGACGCCTACCTGACGCGCCAGTTGCTGATCAACATCTTCTATCCGAATTCGCCGCTGCACGACGCCGCCGCGGTGGTCCGCGACGACCGGATCGTCGCGGCCAGCGTCGTCTTGCCACTGACCGACAACATTTCGGCCACCGGCCAACTCGGCACGCGCCATCGCGCCGCCATCGGCATCACCGAAGTGTCCGACGCGGTCGGGGTGGTCGTTTCGGAAGAAACGGGGCAGATCGCGGTCGCCCACAACGGCCGGCTGATCCGCAACCTCGATCAGGACCGGCTGCGCCGCGTGCTCCGCTCGTTGCTGCGGCTCGACAAGCCGGAGCGCGAACGCGGCCTGCTGCCGGCGGTCAACAGCCGGTTGTCCTTGCCGAGCCGCAACTCCGGCGCGACGCCGCGCGCCGAGAGCGGCGGCCCGACCAAGACCACATGAGGCCGGCCGAACTCCCCAGCGGCGCCCGGTTTCGCGTGCCGGGCGATGTCATCCTGCGGGCGCTGATTTCGCTCGCCCTGGCGCTCCTCCTCTGGAGCTGGGTGACGACGCAGCGCGATCCGACCGAAACGCGAACCTATACCGACATTCCGATCGTGCCGCCGACGCTGGCCGCGCCGCTCCAGATTGCCGGCGATTTCGGCAGCGTCTCGTTGCAACTCGAAGGACCGCGGTCGGCCCTCGACGGCATCTTTCGCGACGACCTCGAACCGCAACTCGACGTCAGCGCCGTGCAAGGTCCCGGCTCCTACACGGTCCCGGTGACCCTCGTCGTGCCGCCGGCCGTGCGGGTGGCGCGCATCACGCCGCCCCGGCTGTCGATCGTCGTCGACGAAACCGCCAGCCGGACGGTCCATCTCGACGTCCAGACGACGCCGCCGAAAGACGCCACCCGACAGATCGCCAGCGTCCAGCCGGAAGTGTCGGAGGTGACGGTCAGCGGGCCGCGGCGGCTGGTGGACGAGGTGGCCCGGGTCGTCTTGCCGATCGATATCGGCGACCGGACGACGACCTTCACCGACCAGTTCACGGCGGTCGCCCAAAACGCGCAGGGACAACCAATCCCCGAAGTCGATCTGCGCCCGCGCCGCATCTCGGCGACGGTCACGGTCCAGACGCGCGGCCGGACCGTGCCGGTGCTGATCCAGACGATCGGCAACCCGGCCGACGGCTACGAAGTGGTCGACCGCGTCGCCAATCCATCGACTGTCCTGCTCGATGGGCCGGACGCGACCTTGAACGATCTGGTGTCGGTGCTGACGGCTCCGATCAACGTCGACGGGGCGACGCAACCGATCAGCGCCCGGGTCGGCCTGATCGGCTTGCCGGCGAATGTGCGCGTCGTCGATCCGCCGAGTGGGCAGGTGACGGCGGTGATCCAGGTTCGCCAGCGGGGAGTGACCCAGACGCTGCAAAACCAGCCGGTGCGGGTCGCCAACGTCGGCCCGAATCTGACCGCGATCCCGGACCCGACGAACGTCAGCGTCGTCATCTTCGCCTCGGAAGACGCGCTGGCGCGGCTGCGGGGGAGCGACGTGCTGGTCCAGGTGTCGGTGGAAGGGCTCGGGCCGGGCGTCTACCAGTTGAAGCCGCAGGTGATCGTGCCGCCGGAGGTGCAATGGATCCGCACCGATCCGGGCACGGTCACGGTGACGATTCAGCGCGGAAGCGCGACGCCGGTCGCCGACGACCTCGAACAGGCGGCAAACCCCGCGCCATCGGCGCAACCGCCGCAGGTGACGGCGACGCCGATCGCGACGCCGCGCGCTTCGCCGACCCCCTGAGCGCGTCATCGCTGGCTCCCCTTCGCCGCCGGCAGCACCCGGTCGGCCGGCGATGTCCGCCGCAAAGGCCGGCCGATTGCAGCATCGACCGGTCGAACGCCGCTGAAGCGCCGCCTTCCGATGCGAAATGTGTCCGAGATGTGTGTGCCGTGAGTGGAGGCGCTCGCCGCCGCCGCGCAGGATGAGGACGTGCCACAGGGAGCGGCACGCAGGCTCAATTGCGAGGAGGCGGACATGGACGGTCGGAATTTCGATGCCCTGGCGACGACGCTCGCCGAACACCGGTCGCGGCGGGGCTTTTCCCGGTTGCTCGCTGGCGGCGCGCTCGGCGCGCTGGCCACGGTCACGCTGCGGGAGGCCAGCGACGCCAAGGCGAAGAACGGCCAGCATTCGGCGTCGAGCCACCGCGCGCCTGCCAAACACGCGAAGAACGACCGCGCGACCGCCGCGCCGGACGGCAATGGCTCGGTGGGCGCAAGCGCGAAACGGAAGCATCGCTGTCGCTATTCCCAGGCCATCTGTTCCCGAAACGGCCAGTGTTGCCCCAGCACGTCCGGCTACATCTGCGCCTGGAACGGCAATGCCAACGGGGCCAATGTCTGCTGCGGCGTCGCCAACACGCGCTGCCTGGAGGATTGGGACTGCTGCGGTCAGGCGATCTGCCTGCTGGGCGTCTGCACCAACATCCGCTGACGGCGATGTTGATCTGGGATATCGACGCGCCGGAGCCGGCGCGTGCCTGGGACGATTGCCGCCAGCCCACGACGATCGACAAAGCGGAGGAGCCGACGATGTGCGTCGCGAGTCAATCTTCATTCACTATGGCGATGGAGCGCTCGGCC
>JAICJJ010000280.1 GCA_025928535.1 Thermomicrobiales bacterium | reverse complement strand
GCTGACGCGCTCATATCGTTGGTGTAGCCCGTGCCGACGGCAATCAATCCGTCGGGGAATGGCCGTTGTCCGCACACCCTCCGGCGCTGTCTCTTGGCGTTGCGTCCGGCTCACCTGAGCCTACACGCGCATGCCCATTTGATGGGCGCTGCTAGGAACCACGCCCACCGTCAGCGGCGACCACGGCGTTGCCGCTTGCCCGTCATCGCCTAAGGACAGGCGACGACCGGCGCCAGGCATTGCGGCGCGGTGACGCAGACATTGGTCGCCCCGCCGAAGGTCGTGCCGCACCAGATGCAGCCGTTGGGCGTCTGCATCTGGCATTCGGCGCAGGCGGTCAGCGTCCTGCAATCGACGGACGGCAGTTGGGAGCAATCGGCCCCCGTATTGATCGTCTTGCTCGCTGGCGACAGCTGCCAGACAGCACAACGAGCGGGCGTGCAACGTCACCGATGGATCCCTGCTGAGCCGAAGGGCCGCGGTCAACTGATCCCGCGCCTCCGCCCAGGGACCGGGGAGAAACGCGTGGGTCGCCGTCGGGGTCGCCAAGCGCAGCGCCGTCTCCGCCGGTCCTTGCGCCCGATCCCCGTACCGGAGTCGACGATCGTTGTGTTCCGAGAGTTCACCCGAAGCGACGCAGCAGGAGAGCGGTCGACAACGCTAATCCAACCGTCCCAAAAACGACGCGCGTCATAGACCCGGCGTCGGGGGGATGCTAGAGTGGCAATGGATTAGTGCGTCTCGCAGATCCACGATCCGCCGGCTCCCGACCGGGGGGATGCGTTCGGGGCCACCGGAAAGGATCGAGCATGAATTGGCCTACGTCTTGTCGCACGCGGCGCGACGCCGCTCAGTTGCTCGCGCTGTCGGCATTGGCGTTGCCGGCCGCGCTCCGCTCTGGAACCGCTCGCGCCAGCATTCGCTGGTGCCGGGCCGACCCGGGCTTGCGGGTCGGCGATCAGGAATTCCACGTCAATCTTGCCAGCGACCAGGCCATGCTGGACGACGCGACCGGGAAAGTTGCGCTCGTCGTGCACGTGCCCCCGACGTATGCCGCCGAGACGGAACTGCTCGACTTGGATGACGGCTTCGGCTTCAGCTACGATCTGAAGGTCCAGGAGTCGGACCACCTCGACGACCAGAACGGCATCGACATCGTCGTCGAAGTCTATGCGCCGGCGACCGACGACACGCTGCCGGTCAAGGTCGAGGTGGATCCGATCGATCGGCAGGGTGGGACGAAGCAGCGCAAGGGCAACGCCAACGAGTGGATCGTCGTCGATAACATTAAGATTTAGGCGCGCCAGCGCGGCGCGCCCACCACTGCCGCTCATCCCCGTCGCGCGGCCACGATGACGGCGAACGACCAGCGCGAGGCCAAGGACCTCGATGAGGAGCTCCCGCTGATGGCTCCGCTCCGCCCGGCCGCGCAGACGTTGCTCGCCGCGATGACGCTGGCCGCCATCGCGGCGGTTGGCGTTGCGCTCGCGTGGGCGGGCCTGCCAACGTCCGACCGGCTGCCGCTGACGCTGGTCCTGGCCGGCGGCGTGACGCTGGCCAGCCTGTTTCCGCTCCCGTTTGTCGCCCGGACCAAGCTCTACCTCGATACCGCCATCCTGCTCGCGGCCGTTCTCTTGCTCGAGCCGGCCGCCGCGCTGCTGGTCGCGGCGTCGGGTGTGCTGCTCGGCGAAGCACTGCGGCGGCAACCATGGGATCAGACGGTTTTCAATGGGGCGCAGGCCACCTTGCAAGCGGCGACCGGGAGCGCGGTGCTGGCGGCGGCCGGCTGGCGAGTCGACCACTTCGTCTTCGCCGGGCCGCAACCGCTGCTGCTGGCGCTCGTCGCCGCCGCGGCGATGTGGCTCGTCAACACCTTCACGACGGCGACGATCGTCGGCTTGCAGGAAGGCGCGCCGGTGCTCGCCTTTTGGGCTGAGTCGTTCAACCAACTCAACCACGCCGAGGCGGCGGCTGAACTGGTCCAGGTCGCCATCGGCATCCTGGCCGCCGCCCTCGCCCACGCCGAAGGCTGGCTGGCCGCGTTGCTGTTGCTGCCGACCGGCGCGCTCTACCAGGCGCTGGCCCACCACATGCTGCGGCGGCGTGCGGCGGAAGCGCGACTGCTGCACCAGGCCTACCACGATCCGCTCACCGAACTGCCCAATCGCGCGCTCTTTCTCGACCGGCTGACGCAGGCGCTGGCGCGGGCGAGTCGGCGCGGCGAGCCGCTGGCGATTCTCTTCCTCGATCTCGACCGCTTCAAGCTCGTCAACGACAGCCTCGGTCATGCGGTCGGGGACCGCTTGCTCATCGCCGTCGGCGAGCGCCTTCGTGATTGCGTGCGACCGGGCGATACAGTCGCCCGCCTCGGGGGGGACGAATTCACGATCCTGCTCGATGGGCTTGCCGATCGGACCGAAGCGGAAGCGATGGTCGCCGCGGTTGCATCGGCGCTGGAGACGCCATTCGCGCTCGCTGGGCGCGAGGCGGCGGTCACGGCCAGCATCGGAGTCGCCTTCGCGGGGGAAGAGCATGGACGTCCGGAAGACCTGCTGCGCGACGCCGACGTCGCCCTCTATCGTGCCAAGCAACGCGGCAAGGCGTGCCATGCCATCTTCGAAGGGTCCATGCGGAGCGGTCTGCGGGAGCGGGTGGCGCTGGAAGCGGACCTGCGGCGGGCGCTCGACGGACGGGCGCTGACGCTCGCCTATCAACCGATCGTGGCGCTGGCGACGGGCCACCTAGTGACGGTGGAGGCGCTGGCGCGCTGGGACCATCCCGAGCGCGGGCCGATTCCGCCGAGCGAGTTCATTGCGGTGGCGGAAGACGCGGGGCTCATCGGCGCGCTCGGGCGCTGGGCGTTGGAGGAAGCCTGCGTCCAGGGCCGCGCTTGGGTCGAGCGACTGCCTGAGCCGCTGGCGGTGAGCGTCAATCTCTCGGCGCGCCAGTTTCAGGAGCCCGGACTGGTCGAGGCGGTCGCCGGGCTCGTGCAGATGGCGGGACTGACGCCAGGGCAGTTGCAACTGGAGATCACCGAGAGCGCGGTGATGAGCGACCTGGAGGCGGCCGTGCGGACGCTGCGCCAGTTGAAGGGACTGGGGACGCGGATCGCGCTCGACGATTTCGGCACCGGCTACTCCAGTCTGTCCTATCTGCGCCGCTTGCCGATCGACGTCTTGAAGATCGATCGGTCGTTCATTGGGGGGCTGGAGCGGGATGCCGGGGATGCGGCCATCGTCGAGGCGATGCTGGCGGTGGCGCGGGCGATGGGCCTGACGGTCGTGGCCGAGGGCGTGGAGACGGCGGGGCAAGTGGCGCGGCTGCGGGAACTGGGGTGCGACCTCGGGCAAGGCTTCTACTTCGGCGCGCCGCAGCCGGCCGCGGCGATAGAGACGCTGCTGACCAAGGTGACCTTCGCCGTGGGGGCGCGAGCGCGACCCGCCGGCTAGGGCTTATTCAGATCCCCGTCAGGCGGAGCGGCCTCGATCCAACGCCATGGCGAGCGCCGCTTGATTGGCCAACGCCTGGGCCAACTGCAGTTGCGCCGAGGCGAGGGCGAGCCGCCCGCCGTCCCGCTCGCCGAGCGCCACGCCGAAGACGTCCGCGCCGACGCGCAGCGGCGCCACGATCAGCGTCGGCTCCGTCGGCGTCGCCGCACCTCCCGGCGCGACCTGCACCGTCGCCTGCGCCAGCGGCAGCCACTGCGCCAGCGTCGCCTCCGGCGCCAACGCGCCATCGTTCGCTTGCCGGGACGACGGGAACCGGGCCGCCCTGCGCCAGGCGCCGCTCGTCGCATCGACCGTCCACAGCTCGACGCGGCTGAGCCCGAGCGCCTGCGCGAAGCGCTCGGCCAGGAATGCCAGAAACGCATCCAGCGGCTCGCCGCGCGTCAGTTCGTGATTGGTTTCGATCACGAGCGCCAGTTGCCGGGCCAGATCGACCCGCTCCCCGCTGGCCAGATCGATCAGCGCGGGCACCGCCGTCTGGTCCGGTTCGCGCCGTCGGTACTTTTTCGGGGCGCGTTCCCGCATCGGCCGCCACGCCTGCAGATCGGACGCCGTAATCAACGCCATGCGACCGAGGCGCTGCGCCGGCAGCGTGCCGCGCCGGACGGCGCGGGAGACGGTGTGGTAGGAGACCCCTTTGAGGCGGGCCGCTTCGGCCATCGTGTAGACGTCGTCGGACGGCGTCGTCTTGCTAGTGCGGCGCGGCGACATAACTCGTTCTCCTTGGCCTCCGAGCGCGTCGGCTCGGCCGATGCATTGCTGCCGCCACTTGCGTCGAGCGGCGCGATGAATGGCTCAGGTGGCAAGTCGGCGCGGAACAGCGTGCTGCGCCGATGATACGTCAGTTGAGGTCCGGATGGATGCAAAGGCGCAACCTCATGCTTGGTGGGAAACACCTTCGCGCTCGGCATGAACGCCACGCCGATGATGGTCGACCGGCTGAGCGATCGGGCGAAGTCGGCTCAGGCACTGGTGGCGCACATTCCGATCGGTGGGGCAACGAGCGCAGAGGCGGCGAGATCGGGTCATGCGCATCCTGGAGCAGAAGCATGAAGCACGCGACGATCAGGTTGCTTGCGGCTTCCAGCTGCGTCTGCGCGTGGCGCTCGGGCCGCCGCGCTCCCCTCGCCATGCAGTCGGCGCGTGATCTCGCTCGGGTGCTGCCGCCGGGCTGCGACCATCGACTGCGGTTGAGCGTCTTGAAAAAACGAAGGGATTTAGTGGTCCATCCGGGAAGTCGGGTGTAGCATGCGGGACGTCGCGAGAGGAGACGTCCATGCAGCAACCGCTCACCCTGCGTCCGCTCATCGCCGAGGAGACGATGGCCTTGCGTCGGTTGGCGCACTCCCGCACCGCG
>JAICJJ010000301.1 GCA_025928535.1 Thermomicrobiales bacterium | reverse complement strand
GAACCGCTGTCGAACCTCGACGCGAAATTGCGCGTCCAGACGCGGGCCGAATTGATCAAGTTGCACGAGCGGGTGAGCACGACGACGATCTACGTCACGCACGACCAGGTCGAAGCGATGACGATGGGTGACCGGATCGCCGTCATGAGTCTCGGCGAATTGCAGCAACTCGACACGCCGCAAAATCTCTACGATCACCCGTCCAACAAGTTCGTCGCCGGGTTCATCGGCTCGCCGTCGATGAATTTCGTCGACGTCGCGTTGACGCCCGGCGACGGCGGCCTCTACGCCACGGCCAGCGGCTTCCGGATCAAGGTGCCCCATGCCCGGCAGCGGGCGCTCGAACCGTACGTCGGCAAGACGGTGACGCTGGGCATCCGGCCGGAGCATCTCGTCAAGCGAAACCACCCGAACGCCGACACCGCGATTCCGGTCACGGTCGACGTGATCGAATTGCTCGGCAACGAGATTTTCGTCTACCTGATGAACAACGGCACGCTGCTCACCTCGCGCATGCCGCCCGACGTCCATATCGAGCGGGGCGAAAAGATCGAGGTGGTGGCCGAGCCGGACAAGATCCACTTCTTCGACAAGGAGACCGAAGCGGCGATCCGCTGAGGGCGCTCTTCGGCAAAGGCATCGAGGCGCGGCCGGGACATCGAATCCCGGCCGCGTCGCGTTCGTGGCCCGCTGCATCCGCGGTCAACTCGCCGCGGTTCCATTCATCGTTGCCGGCGCCGGCGCGCTGGCGTGGGGCGACGAGGCGCTCCGCTGATTTGCCCGGGGCGCGCTGGGCGCGTACGCCGTCGCTTTCTTCGACGCCTGGGTGCTGCTGGTCGAGATCGATCGGCAACTCCCGATTTCGCTCCACCGACTCTCCATCACCCGACAGGCTCGATGGTGGCTACGCGCGGCTCCCGGCGTGCCGACGGCCGAGCGCGGCAGCGTCGCGACGAGGGCGGGCATCCGGCAACGGCGCCCGACCGCGCTGGCCGTGCGTGCCACAATCGCCCACGAGTCGGCGCGCAGGATTCTCCGGCGCCGCCGGCGACGCGGCTCGGGCGTCTCGCCAGCCGGTTCATGCCGTTGAGCGACTTTTCTGACGCACGGGCGCGAAAGCGTTGGTCTTTTCAGGAGCAGTGATGGACCCTGATCGTCCGATCGAACGAAGCGACACTGGGACGCCGGGGCCGGTGACGCCGCCGGCGGTCGCGCCGCGGCCGGCAAGCCGGGAACGGCTGGTGGCGGAGCCGGCGTCCCGACCCAACCCCCCGCGGAGACCGTCCCGCACCTGGTGGCACATTGGCGCGGTGATTGTCGCCGGCAGCGCCGTCGTGGCGTTTTTTGTCTGGCGAGCGCAGCCGCAGCAACCGGCGACCGGCATCGCCCAGATTCAATTGTCGTTGCCGGCCGCCGGACCGGAACGGGCCGACGGGCCATGGGTGCGGCTCGATGCGGCGCCGTTGCGGACCGGCGCGAACCGCTTCGCCGTCGCGTGGTTGCCGTCAAAAGGCGCCGCGCCGAGCGCGGAAGGCGTGCGGCAGGTCACGCTCGCGTTGACGCCGCTCGCGCCGACCGGGGAGCCGGTGACGGCCGAGGCGGCGGCGCAGGGCGACGGCACATTCGTCGCCGAGGGGGTGAACCTGCCGGCGGCGGGGTGGTGGCGGATCGCGACGACGCTGGAAACCGACCAACTCGGCGCGGTCACCGTGCCGTTCGATCTGGTCGTGCCCGATCCCAACATCAACGGAACCGCCGCCGCGCCCCATCCGGCGTCCCAATCGGACGCCAGGGCGCTCTACCAGCGAGGGCTGGCGGCGATGACCGGGCTGCATCGGGTGCGGTTCTGGCAGACGATGGCGAACGGGTTGGGCGTGGTCGCGCTGTCGGCGCACGCCGTTCGCGACGACAGCGGCGGCGCGACCCCGGCGTTCACCTACCACGCCTACGGCGGGCTGGACGCGGTGGTGATCGGCGACGAGATGTGGCGGCGCACGCCGGGCACGCCGTGGGCGACGGCGGAAGCGGCGCCGATGATCCAGCCGTCGGCGTGGGGCGAAGAATATGCAGGGGCGACCGGCTTCGTCCTTGGCGGGGAAGCGACGCTCGGCGGCGAGCGCTGCCGCATCATCGCCTTCCAGACCCCCGATCTGACCGAACCGCGGACGCAGGTGGCCGCCTGGTATCTCTGGTGGATCGGCGAGACGAGCGGCGAGGTGCATCGGGAGGTGATGATCTCCCGCGCGCATTACATGACGAACGATTTCACCGATTTCGACGTCCCGCTGACAATCACGCCGCCGGCGGGGTGAGCGCATTCAGAACCCCTCTTCGCTGCCGAAGAAGAGGGAGTCGACGTACGTTTCGGGGCGGAATTCGGCGAGGTCGGTCGCTTTTTCGCCGGTGCCGACGTAGGAGATCGGCGTCCCGAGTTCCTTGGCGACGGCAAAGGCGATGCCGCCTTTGGCGGTGCCGTCGAGTTTGGCGATCATGATGTCGGTGATCGCCACCGCGTTCGAAAACTCCTTGGCCTGCACCAGGCCGTTTTGACCGGTCGTCGCGTCGATGACGAGAATCGTCTCCTGCGGCGCGGCGTCGACCTGCTTTTGCATGATCTTGCGGAGTTTCGAGAGTTCGGCCATCAGGTTGTGCTTGGTGTGGAGGCGGCCGGCGGTGTCGACGATCAGGACGTCGACGCCGCGCGCGTGGGCCGCCTGCATCGCGTCGAAGACGACCGCGCCCGGATCGGCGCCTTGCGCGTGGGCGATGACCGGCACGCCGACCCGCTCGCCCCAGAGTTGCAGCTGGTCGATGGCGGCGGCGCGGAAGGTGTCTCCCGCGGCGAGCATCACCGAGCGGCCGAAGCGCTGATGATAGGCGGCGAGTTTGGCGATCGAGGTCGTCTTGCCGACGCCGTTGACGCCGACGACCATGATGACGAAGGGCACGCCGCGCTGGAGAATCTTGACGGTCCGATTGCGCGACGCGCCTTCCAGCAACTGGATCATCTCTTCGCGCACGATTTCACGAGCGGCCGCCGGATCGGCGATCCGATCGCGTTCGACCCGTTGCCGCAACTCTTCGACCAGACGCTGGCTGACGTCCCAGCCGACATCGGCCTGAATCAGCAGCATTTCGAGTTCTTCGTAGAGGTCGTCGTCGATCGTCGCCCGGTCGAAGAGGCGGGAGATCTCGGAAAAGACGCCGCGGCGCGTCTTTTCCAGACTCTCCTCGAGTTTGACGTCCGGCTCCGCCTTGCGGCGGAAAAACTTCATGATCACGCGGGCTCCTCTCCGGGCGCGGGCTGGCTTGCCGCAGGCTCCCCGCGATCGATTGCGGCTCGGTGGTGGGGAGGGCGGGCGCGCCCGAACATGAAAATGCGCCGCAGCGGCGACGCAGGCGAAGTATACCCGCGCAGGGCGGGCGTTTGCCGCGGGCGGATCGTCGGCGCATCGTATGATTATTGTGGCGTTCCGGCGGGTGAGCGGCCGGAGCCAGGAGATGAGCGATGACGGCCGCGAACCGTGGCCAACGAATGCTGACGCTGAGCGTTGACGATTTGCGGCGGATGATCGAGCCGGACGAGCGACGCCCAGGACCCGCGCGCGCCCGCCTGATCGTCGAGCAGATCCCGGTCTGGGCGATCGTCGGGTACGCTGGCGCGTTGGCGGGAACAACGGAGTCGGCCTCCATGACTGACGAGGTGATCACCCGGGTTGCCGTTGCCTATGCGATTCGGCGCGAGGCGGTGCAGGCGGCATTGCTCTATTACGGAGAGCATCGTAGGGCGATCGACGCCTTGCTCGAAGCGAACGTCGCCGCTCTCGCCTGACGCGAGCCCGGTCTGCGGATCGCGCTTGATGAAAACGTCGCTCACTCGGTCGCCAGCCTCCTGCGCTCCCGCGGCCACGACGCCGACTCGGCGCGGGAACTTGGCCGCCTCGGCCTGAGCGACGTTCAAGTCCTCCTCCGCGCCGCCGAGGATAGACAAACCCTCGTCACACACAACAGCAAGGACTTCCGGGCGCTGCACGAGGCGTGGGTGACATGGCGCTGGCGCTGGGAGAACGAGGTTGCGCGCGTCACGGGGCGCGCCATGGGGCTCTCCCGGCATGCCGGGATCGTGATCGTCCCGCCGCTGTCAACGCACGACCTCGCCCGAATCCTCGCGGAGTTCGACGACTCCCCTCGCGCCATGGACGATCGACTCTTTGCCTGGAACTCGGCACGGGGTTGGCATGAGGTGCGCTTCGAGTGATGTCGCCCGGAAATCCTTGCTGTTGGTCGAATCGGGCTCGCCCCTCATCGCCGAGCCACGTCCAGCAGATCGGCGTGGTGGGCGGCCGCTGCTCTGGCGTCCTCCTCGGCGATCAAGCCGACGCCGCGCCGCAGACGCAACCGGCGGGTGAGGCCGATTTCCGCGAGAAACGGGAGGTCGTGGCTGGCGACGACCAGGGCGCCTTCGTAGGCGGCGAGGGCGGCTTCGAGTTGGCGAACGCTTGTCAGGTCGAGGTTGTTGGTCGGTTCGTCGAGCAACAGGAGTTGCGGGGCCGGCTCGGCCGCCAGCAGGCAGGCAAGCGTCGCGCGCAGGCGCTCCCCGCCGGAGAG
>JAICJJ010000184.1 GCA_025928535.1 Thermomicrobiales bacterium | reverse complement strand
GCTGTCCGGGCTTTTGAACGGCGCGATCACGGTTTTCGGCAAGATTCCGTCGTTCATCGTCACCCTCGGCACGATGCAGGTCTTTCGCGGCATGGCGCTGCAGGTGACGGACGGCAAACCGATTTTCGATCTGACCAAGAAGCAGCCCGACTTCGACATCTTCGGCACGCGCAAGTTCGGCGGCATTCCGTCGCCGGTGATCATCACGGCGATCGTTTTCGTCCTGTGCTATCTGGCGCTGCGCTACACTCGACTCGGTCTCTACAGTTATGCAATCGGCGGCAACGAGCAGGCGACCCGATTTTCAGGCGTCGCCATCGGCCGCTACAAGGTCGCGGTCTTCACGCTGATGGGTCTCGCGGCGGGCATCGCGGGGGTGATGCTCAGTTCCCGGCTCAACTCGTCGCAGCCGAACGTCGCGGTCGGCGCGGAACTGGACGCCATCGCGGCGGTCGTCATCGGCGGGACGTCGTTGTTCGGCGGCGAAGGCACGATCGTCGGCACGTTGATCGGGGCGCTCCTGATGGCCGTGATTCGCAACGGGCTGACGCTGCTGCACGTCTCCGCGTTTTACCAGCAGATCGTGATCGGCGCGGTGATCATCCTGGCGGTGTTGATCGACCGGCTGCGGCGCCGCGCCTGATTGAATGGCGGCCAGCGGCGGGGAGGCATGGTGAGCGGACGCGATCATCCGACGTGGGAATATCGGATCGCTCCTGGACTGGCCGAGACGGAGTTGAACCGGCTCGGCGCCGACGGCTGGGAGTTGGTCGCCGTCGGCGCCGCCGAGGCGGGCCCGGTCTTGTATCTGAAGCGGCCGCGACCCGACTTTCGCGAGCAGGTCACGCTCGATCAGAAAGCGCGCTATGTCAGCGGCTCGGAACGTTCCGCGGAGCGGGCCGGGAAAAACGCGCCATGAAAAAAGGCGGCATCCTCCATCCGCAAATCAATTTGCTGCTGTCGCGCACGGGTCACACCGACTATTTCACGATTTGCGACCGCGGTTTCCCCGTGCCGGATGGACCGGAACGGATCGACCTGGCGCTGATCGACGACCTGCCGACCGCCCTCGACGTGCTGCGGGCCGTGGCCGCCGAGTACGAGATCGATCGCGTCGTCATCACGCAGGAGATGATCGACGTCAGCCCGCAGCGCGTCGCGGCGTTGCGCGAGTTGCTCGGCGACATCCCGTTGCAGGTCGTGTCGCACCTCGACCTGAAACGGCTGGCCCAAACCGCGAAAGCGACGATTCGCACCGGCGACACCTGCCCCTACGCCAATCTCATCGTCGTTTCCGGCTGATCGGCGCGCGACCCGCCTTGGGCGAGATGCATCGCCGTGGCGATATCATTGCCGGAGACAGCAGACGCCCGCCGTCGCAAGCGCCATGGCGTCCACTGCGCAGGCAGTCCGCCGAGTAGGCGCAGCGGACGGCGAGCATCCAGGCACGACATGCGGCCGCGGCGCGCGGCAAGGAGATCGAGATGACGATGATGCCGCAATCGGCGCGCCCGGGCGACGGGATCAACCTCCTCGGGAAAGCGCCGGCCGAGCCGGTCGATCTGGCGTCGGTCGCCGTGTTGCTCAACCCGACCGACGCGGTCGCGATCGCCAAACAGCCGCTCTTGCCGCGAACGATCCTGAAAACGGCCGATGGCGACGTGCGCGTGAGCCAAATGATCCCGCCCGGCCACAAGATCGCCATGCGCGACATTCCGGCCGGCGGCGAGGTGCGGCGCTACGGGCAGATCATCGGCTTCGCGACGCAAGACATCGCCAAGGGCGCGCACGTCCATAGCCACAATCTCTCGGTCGGCCAAGGTCTCGAACTCGACTACGCCTTTTGCAGCGAATATACGCCGGTGGAGATGCGGCCGGACGCCGAACGCCGGATGTTCATGGGCTTTCGGCGGAAAGATGGCCGGGTGGGCACCCGCAACTATGTCGCCGTCCTCGCCTCGGTCAACTGCTCGTCGTCGGCGACGCGGCGCATCGTCGATCACTTCCGCGACCCGGAGGTGATGAAACAGTATCCCAACGTCGATGGCGTCGTCGGCTTTCCGACCAAAGGCGGTTGCGGCGCGCACTACGGGTCGTCCGATCTCGGCGTGTTGCAGCGGACGATGGCGGGGATCGTCGACCACCCGAACGTCGCCGGCTACGTCATCCTCAGCCTCGGCTGCGAAGTCAATCAGCCGGACGATCTGATCGACTCGACCGGACTCGGCAACGGACACCGGCCGCTGGTCCTGACGATCCAGCAAGACGGCGGTTTCCAGAAAACGGTCGAAGCGGGAATCGCGGCGATCGAGCAAATCTTGCCGCTGGCCAACGAAGCGACCCGCGAGCCGATTCCGGCGTCGGAATTGGTCGTGGCGCTGCAATGCGGCGGCTCCGATGGTTGGTCGGGGGTGACCGCGAATCCGGGGCTCGGCAAGGCGGCGGACGAAATCGTGCGGCAAGGCGGCACGGTCGTGCTCGGCGAGACGACGGAGGTCTACGGCGGCGAGCATCTGCTGACCCGGCGGGCGAAAGATGAAGCGGTGGCGCAAGCGTTGATCGACCGCATTTACTGGTGGGAAGACTACACCGCCAAATTCGGCGCGACGATCGACAACAACCCAGCCCCCGGCAACAAGTTGGGCGGCTTGACGACGATCTTCGAAAAATCGCTCGGCGCGATCGCCAAGGCGGGTTCCACGCCGCTGAATCAGGTCGCCGGCTATGGCGAGCGGGTCACCGAACGGGGCTTCGTCCACATGGACACGCCGGGCTATGATCCGGTGTCGGTGACGGGGCAGGTCGCGGGCGGCTGCAATATCGTCGTCTTCACGACCGGTAGGGGGTCGGCGTTCGGGTTCAAGCCGGCGCCCTCGATCAAGATCGCCACCAACTCGACGCTCTACGCCAACCAGGAGCCGGACATGGACATCAATGCCGGCAAGGTGCTGGACGGCGTGACCCTCGACGACCTGGGACAGGAAATCTTCGAAAAGATTCTGGCGGTCGCCTCCGGCGAACCGAGCAAGAGCGAGCAGGCCGGCGTCGGCGAAGAGGAGTTCAATCCCTGGATTCTCGGAGCGATGTTGTAGCCGACTCCGCCGACGAGCGACTGGAGCCGACCGGCGCGGCGGCGACCGAGGCGGTCGGCGTCGAGGTCTTGCTGGCGGAATTCACGGCGCGGGCCGAGGTGGTCGGCGTTCGGATCGGCCGCGTCGAAGACGGCGCGGCGGCAGCGATCTGGATCGCCGGGATCGCTGACGAACTCGAAACCGATGGCTTGCTGGCGTCCGCGGAGTTGCTGGGGGTCGCCCCGGGGATGGCCGCCGGCCTCGCCGCAGCCGGCGTCGCGGTCGCCACGCCGGCGGGACCGGACGAGGCGCGCGACGCGCCGCTCGGCGTGAGCCTGGGCCGGATGGCGGTCGCGGAAACCGGCTCGGTCTTGCTGGCGGAAGCCACGCTCGGCGATCGGGCGATCGGGTTGCTGTCTCTGGCGCAGATCATCGTCACGCCGCTCGATGCCCTCGTCCCGTCGCTCGACGACGCCGCGCCCGCGCTGCGCGAGGCGGCGCGCCGACCCGTCGGCATGGCCACGCTCGTGACTGGCCCAAGCCGCACCGCGGACATCGAACGCGTGCTGACGGTCGGCGTGCAGGGACCGGGCCGCGTCTTCGTCCTCTTCGTCGATCGCCTCGATTGAAGCGTCGCATCGATGCCGGGTCCGCCGGACGCGTTCAGCCGCCGAGGTGATTGGCGACCAGGTTGATCATCAGCGCCAGAATCGCCGCGCTGTACGCGAATGACAGGACGGACTGAAGCAACACCGTTCGCCGAATCTGGCGCGACGTCACCGAAAGATCGGCGACCTGAAAGGCAACGCCGATGCCAAACGCAAAATAGGCGAAATCGAGATCGTCCGGCGGGCCGCCGAGAAATTCGATGCCGCCCGGCTCGTCGTCGGCGCCGCCGTAATACTGGCGTGCGTAATGGAAGGTGAAGGCGGTCTGCATCAGAAACCAGCCGCCGACAATGGAACCGATGACGAGCCAGGGACCGGCCGTGGCGTACACGTTCGACGAGAAGCGCTGGGGCTGGGCGAGGACGAGGACCGCGGCGACGAGACTCGTGACGCTGGTGGCGAGCGAGACCAGCAGCAGTCCGACATCGCCCGGGTCGTCCTGCTCCGATTGCATTCGGCAGCGTTCGGCGGTCGAGCGCAGAATCCGCTTCCATTGCAGACCGACGACGACGAAGATCGCAATGTCCCAGCCGAACAGCAGACGCAACGCCGGACCGGCGTCTCGCGGCGACACGATCAGCGCGACCAGGCCACATGCGATGGCGATCAGCCAGCCACGGACCACCTGGCCGCCGGGAACGCCGGTCGCCATATGGCCGCTGTCATCTGATGCGTTCGACATCTTTTCGCGCGTCGCGCCGACGCTTCGCGGCGCTCCGCCCGGTTTGCCCATGATCGGCGCCCCCGGTCGCCGCCATGTCAATGCCGGCGACCGGATCGACTCTAGCACGCTCCGTGGCCGTTGACGAAGCCAGCCCGAATCGGCCCTACAATGCCCGGTGCACAAGGGGGTTGGCGAGACCGATGGACCCCGATGCCACGAACGTCATTCATCGCGATCTGACGAAGGTCTATCCCACGGTCGTCCGTGGCGAAGGCATTTATCTGTTCGATGCCGACGGCCGACGCTACATCGACGGCTCCGGCGGATCGGCGGCGGTGACGTCGATCGGCCACGGCGTGCCGGAAGTCGCCGACGCGATCGCCCATCAGGCGCGCACGCTCGCCTATGCGCCGACCCATGCGTTCACGACCGAACCGATCGAAGCGTGCGCCCGGACGATCGTCGAGGAATTCGCGCCGGCCGGCTTCAGCAAGGTCTGGTTCGTGTCGGGCGGATCGGAAGCGACCGAAAACGCGGTCAAGATGGCGCTCCAGCACCAGCGAGATCGCGGACGGTCGTCGAAGCAAATCGTGATCGGCCGCTGGATGTCGTTCCATGGCGCGACGCTGGGCGCGCTCGGATACGGCGGCAACGCCGGCCGACGGCGGCCGTATGGCCTTGCGCTCCCCGCCGCGGAACATATCCCGCCGTGCTTTCCGTATCGCTGCTGGGTCAATCCGCGGTGTCCGGGCTGCGACCTGACCTGCGCGGATCAACTCGAGCGGACGATCCGTCAACTCGGGCCGGAAAACGTCGCCGCCTTCATCGCCGAACCAGCCGTCGGCGCGACGATCGGGGCGGTCGCCGCGACCGACGGCTATTTCGCCCGCATTCGCGAAATCTGCGATCGCCACGATGTCGTTTTCATCGCTGACGAGGTGATGACCGGATTCGGCCGGACCGGACGCAACTTCGCGATGGAGCATTGGGACGTGTCGCCGGACCTGATCGCCTGCGCCAAGGGAATCAGCGGCGGGTACGCGCCGCTCGGCGCGGTGCTGGCGAAACCGGAATTCGTGGCCGAAGCGCGGCAGCGACGCGGCTCGTTCGTGATCGGGCACACGGCGTCGGGCAATCCGCTGTCATGCGCGGCGGGCGCCGCGGTGTTGCGCTACATCGCCGACCATCATCTGGTCGACAATGCGGCGCGAGTCGGAGCCTATTTTCTCGAGCGCCTTCGGGACCTGCGCGATCGGCACGCGATGATCGGCGACGTCCGGGGGCTCGGGTTGCTGCTCGGCGTTGAGTTCGTGCGCGATCGGGAAACGAAAGCGCCCTTTCCGCGGGAATGGAATGTCGGCCGCCGGGTCGGCGCGGCGACATTGGAGCGCGGGCTCGTCTCCTATCCCGGCGCGGGAACGGCGGACGGGATCGATGGCGACCATCTCCTCTATGCGCCGCCGCTCACGATTTCGTGCGATCAGGTCGATGACCTGATCGCGATTCTCGACGCCAGCCTCGTCGCGGTCGCGGAGGAACTCAACGCGAAGGCGCCCGCGTCAGTCTAAGTAGATAGCCAGTCGAACTTGGAGGAATCAAGGCCGCACCGGCGGTGGCGCTCGGCGTCGGGCATGGCGTCGAGCCAAGCGAGGGCGCGCTCGGCCAACTCCTCCATTGAGGCGTCGCCGCGGTTGGCGGCGACGGTTTGCTTGAGCCCACGCCAGAGTTCCTCCAGCGGCATCAACTCAGGCGCGCGGAACGGCAGAAAGACCACCGCGATGCCG
>JAICJJ010000552.1 GCA_025928535.1 Thermomicrobiales bacterium | reverse complement strand
CGTGATCGTTGCCTACGCCGGCCTGATGTTTCCCTTTTCGGTGTTCATGATGGTCCGCTACATCGAGGCGATTCCGCAGGAACTGCACGAAGCGGCCCTGGTCGAAGGCGCGTCGCATCTCCGCATTCTCTGGACGATCGTCGTGCCGCTGGTCGCCCCCGCCCTTCTGACCCTCGGCATCGTCAACGCCCTCTGGGCGTGGAACGAACTGCTGATCGCCGTCGTGATGCTGCAAAAGGAGGACGCGCGCACGCTGCAAGCGGGACTGGCGCTCCTGAAAGGGAAAAACACGATCGACATTCCGCTGGTGATGGCCGGCGCGACGATTTCGGCGATTCCGCTCTTGCTGCTCTACCTCTTTGGGCAGCGCCTCTTCATGAGCGGCTTGCTGGCCGGCTCGGTCAAGGAATGACCGGCGCGCTCGGCCGGGAATCGACGCCGCCGCGCCTGACGCGCAGGAGGGACCGGACGATGCGAATCCGACGCGAATGGATATGGACGCTCGTCGCCGCGCTGGCGCTGGGCATGACCGCCGCGCCGGCGATGCGGGTCGCCGCGCAAAGCCTGCCGACCGGCCCGGTCGCGATCGAGGTCTGGTGGTGGGGCGAAACGGAAGCCCCCGGCTCGCAAAAATGGCTCGAAGCGGCGGAAGCGGCCTACACCAAGCAGCATCCGAACGTGACCTTCAAGAACAACCTCCTCTCGACCGACGCCTTGCTGCCGACCTACGAAGCGGCCGGCAAAGCCAAGCAAGGGCCGACGATCATGTACCTCTGGGGCGGCATCTACACGATGGACGCCGTCTGGAAAGGATGGCTCGTTCCCATCTCCGACCTGGTGGGCATGGACGAGGCGAAGCACTACATCAACAGTCAGGAAGCGACCTGGGACGGCAAGGTCTGGTCGGCCGCGTGGTATCTCCAGCCGTCCTACCCGATCGTCTACAACAAGGCCGCCTTCACCGCCGCCGGCCTCGACCCGGCCAACCCGCCCAAGACCTGGGACGCGTTCCTGGCCGCCTGCGACGCCTTCCACGCCAAGGGCATGCCGCTCGTCGGCCTCGGCGTCAAGGACACCTGGGGGGCCGGCCGCTTCTGGATGGACAGCCTGGTCCAGCAGATCGACGGCGTCGGGCCGGTGCTGAAGACGGTCACCGGCGACGCCAGCTTCACCGACAAGCCGTATGTCGATTTCTTCGCCGCCTGGAAGCAGATGGTCGATCACCAATGCTTCCCGGGCGACGCGGCGTCGCTCGACATGTACACCGGCCAGCAACTC
This sequence comes from Thermomicrobiales bacterium, assembly GCA_025928535.1. GTDB lineage: Bacteria > Chloroflexota > Chloroflexia > Thermomicrobiales > UBA6265 > JAICJJ01. The sequence continues at coordinate 1,069 of JAICJJ010000552.1, read as the reverse complement.
GTGCCGCAAGGCAAGGCGGGCCTGACCTTCATCACCGGTTCCGAACTCGCCTCCTACATCGACGCGATCGGAGCCGAAAAGGCGGGCGTGATGAAATTGCCGCCGACCGGCCAGGGCGTCTACAAGGATCAACTCGGCTCGACCTCGCAGACGCTGGCGGTCGCCAACTGGGCGAGCGACGATCAGAAGGCGGTCGCCGCCGACTTCATCAAATTTCTCCACTCGCCGGAGCAGTTGACCGCGTATTACGCGACGACGGGCGTGCCGCCGGCGGACGATCGGTTCGACCCGAACGCGATCACCAATCCGCTGGTGCGCCAGGTCTTCGATTGGGCGACCAAAAACCCGGCGCCCGAGATCGAAAACTACGTGCCGTACGACATCGCGTTCAACGGCTTCAACACGGCGCAAGTGCAGATCGTGACCGGTCAGATCGCGTCGCCCGAAGACGCCGCCGCCTTCACCCAGAGCGTGGCCGAAAAGTGGCGGCAGTCGAACCGGCTGCTGCTCGAGCGCTACAAGCAATGGGCGCAGCAAAAGGCGGCCGCCGGCATCTGACGACGGCGAGCATTCCCGTCAGCGGATGGCTCGGGCCGGTCGATCGGCGTGGAGTGAGGCGACCGCCTCACTCCTCGCCGAACAACGCGTCGAGGTCGATCTCGACGCCGGGCAGCGCGGCGAGCGCGACGATGCCGCCGGTCAGACGGGATTCGACATAGGCGCCGTCCGGCAGCCGCCGCCAGATCGTCACGGCTCGCTCGCGCGGATGCACAAACCAGCTTTCCCGATCGCCCCTCGCCCGGTAGCCTGGCAATTTCGTCCGCTGATCGTACGGCCCGGTCGCTGGTGACCAGATTTCGATGACCAAGGGTAGCGGGTCGTCGTAGCGATCGAGCGCCCTCGGGTCATCGCGCGCCAGGTCGGCCGGAATCACGGCGACCTCCGGCACGTAAATGGTGTGGGGCGAAACACCGAGCCGGGCGTGATTGGCGCGACGGCGAAAGCGCGATCGATCGAGTTGAACGCCGATCGTGATCGTCAACGCGGCGATGAGATCGCCATGCCCCTT
>JAICJJ010000405.1 GCA_025928535.1 Thermomicrobiales bacterium | reverse complement strand
TCATGAACGTCCGACGTCAAGGATACCGCCTGGGACGTCGGACGCTCGGACGCCGACGAGTGCCAGCGTCAAGGCGCGATCTACGGTCGAGATCGAATGATCGGGAGGTTTGGCATTGGGAAGTCCTTGACGTTGCTGGTGACGAGCGTTGCGCCACGACTGATCGCCAGCGCGGCAACGAGCGCATCGGTTGTGGAAATCGCGATTCCTGACCGCGCATAGTCGTGTCGATAAATGCCGGCCTGCACCGCGACATCGCGCGTCGCAGTCCAGAATGCGAGCCGCGCGACGAAACGATCCCATTCTCGCCGCTCATGCAATGGGAGGCCGGAGAAAAATTCTGCTACGACGATATGGCAGACGGCAACTTCGTTCTGCCCTGCGAGCCAGCCGCTGACGAGAGACGTCGCGGGCTCGATGCTTTTCGAGATGTCGATCAGGACGGTGGTGTCAAGCAAATATCGGCCTGGTTCCGTCACCCGCCATCGACCTCGATGAGGTTGGCGCGTTGATCTGATTCACGGCGCAGATCATGCACCCACTGGTCGGCCGACTCGGGCGTCTCCCAGCCCGGAACGTCAACATCTCGGAGTGATCCCACAACTGCCTCGAATGCCTCCATCCGCCTCCGCCGAAGTTCGGCCTCGATCACATCAAGCACAAATCGATCGCGACCTTCTTCGCCGACGAGTCGGTCGATCGTCTCAATGATGGAGTCGGGAAGCGTGACGACATTGCTCATCATAATTCCAATCGCGGCAGAGGCGCCTTCCATATCTGCCGCGATCTTACCACCGGACAACAACCGGTCACGCTCCCGATCTGGGCTCGAAGCACGACCTCGCGACGACGAATTCGTCCTCTGTCGGCCGCGCCCCATCCCTACACCACCTCGCGCACCCGCCCCGTCGCGACGTCATAGACGAAGCCGCGCACCTCGACGCCGTCCGGGATGAACGGATTGGCGCGAATCGTCGCAACATCATCGCGCACGCTCTGGTCGAGATTGCTGAAGGGAAGAAAATCGACGTCGCCCGGATCGGCGCCGAAACGATCGCGCAGGCGACCGGCCAGTTGCTCGTTGCTGAAGGTCAACATGCCGCAATCGGTGTGATGGACGACGAGGACGGCGTTCGTGCCAAGGAGTTCTTCCGAAATGATCAACGACCGGATCGCGTCGTCGCTGGCGCGGCCGCCCGCGTTGCGGATGACGTGCGCATCCCCTTCTTCGAGGCCGAGCGCCCTCGCCGGATCGATCCGGGCGTCCATGCAGGTCAGAATGGCGAGTTTGCGTCGTGGCGGGGCCGACAGGTCGCCCTTGGCGAAGCCGGCGGCGTAGCGGTCGTTGGCTTCGAGGAGATCATCGACGGCGCTCATGGCGTTTCCTCCAGATGAATCGAACCGAGAAAATCAGTTCTTTATCCAAAAATGGAGATTGGAGGAAGGCAGACGCTTTGTCAAGCGTCGCCGCGTGCGCCGTTCATGTAATCGCGGCGCGCCCGACTGCCCATGCTGTCGGGCGCGTCGAGTTGGCTTCGTGCAAAAGACGAGGCGCCTTATCCAGGCTGATTCAGATAGTCGAGCGCGACGCGCGTCATCGTTTCAACGCCGACCGCCAGCGCCGCTTCGTCGATGTCGAAGCGCGGGTGGTGGTGACCCCAGACGAGGCCGCGCTCATCGTTGCGGCTGCCGACGAAAAAGAACGAGCCGGGCCGCTCCTGCAGGAAATAACTGAAATCTTCGGCGCCCATCATCGGCTCGCCTTCGCGGACGTTGTCGGCGCCGACGGTCGCGAGCGCCGCGTCGCGCACGATGTCGGTCATCGCCGGATCGTTGACCGTCGCCGGATAGCCCCGGTTGTAATCGACCGTCGCTTCGGCGCGCATCGCCGCGGCGAGGCCGGTAACGAGCGCATCGACCCGCTTTTCCAGCAGGTCGCGATTTTCCGACGTGAAGGTGCGGACCGTGCCGCGCAATTCCGCCGTGTCGGGAATGACGTTGAAGGCTTCGCCGGCCAGAAACGCCGTCACGCTGACGACGCCGGACGAAATCGGATCGATTTCCCGGCTGACCAGCGACTGCAGCGCCGTCACGATCTGGGCGCCGATCAGCACCGGATCGATCGTGTCGTGCGGATGAGCGCCGTGGCCGCCCTTGCCCTTGAGCGCGATCTTGAACCGGTCAGCCGCAGCCATGTATGGGCCAGGACGCACGCTGACGACGCCAAGGGGGCTGTTCTGATCGATGTGCAGCCCAAAGACGGCGTCGACATGCGGGTCTTCGAGGACGCCGGCTTCGATCATCGGCCTGGCGCCGCCCGGCGGCAATTCTTCCGCCGGCTGGAACAACACCTTGACCGTCCCGGAAAACTGGTCGCGCCGGTCCATCAGCAATCGGGCGACGCCGAGGAGCATCGCAGTGTGGGCGTCGTGGCCGCAGGCGTGCATCACGCCATTCGTGCGCGAGCGATAGTCGACCTCGTTTTCTTCGAGGATCGGCAAGGCGTCCATGTCGGCGCGGAGCAGGACGGTGCGCCCGTGGCCAACTCCCGCGCCGTGAATCAGGGCGGTGACGCCGGTGCCGGCGATGCCGGTCCGGATGTCGTCGAGCCCGAGCGCGCGCAAGCGGTTGGCGACGATGCCGGCGGTGCGCGTTTCCTGATAGGCGAGTTCGGGATGCTCATGAAAATCGCGCCGATCGGCGATCACGCCCGGCAGCATTTCGTCGATCTCGTCGCGCAACCGCGTTTCCGCAACCATCTGCTCGTCCGCCTCCTCGCGCCTCATCCCAGCGAATGGGCCGAACCATACCAGAGGACGGGCGAACGTCGAGAAGTCGAAAAGAGCGGAGTCGGAGGACGACGGTCGTCAAGCATCCGTGCTCAGCCCCCGGAGGGGGCTTATCGGCTCAGCCCGGGGGTTCAGCCCCGGGCGACGCGGGCGCGCCATTAGTGAATCGCCTCGAACTTCCATAAAGCACGTATGCGCGACGCATCCGTTCCATCCGGAACGGATGCGTCGCGTCGCTCGAATCGCGCCGGGGCGCCCGCCGTCAGCGCTCCGCCAATTCGGCGGCGCCTGCCTCCGTTTCGGCCCCGTCGAAGGCGATCCGGCCGGAGAGTTCGGGCGAGGAGGCCCGAATCCGGCTCCGAATGTCTTCCAGGATGTCCGGATTGTGCCGGAGAAATTCCTTCGTATTTTCGCGGCCTTGGCCGAGCCGTTCTTCGCCGAGATAGAACCATGCGCCGCTCTTGCGGACGATGCCGAGATCGGTTCCGACATCGAGCACGCTTCCTTCGACCGAGATGCCTTCGTTGTACATGATGTCGAATTCGGCCTGACGGAACGGCGGCGCGACCTTGTTCTTGACGACCTTCACCCGCACCCGCGAGCCGACCGCATCCTGCCCGGTCTTGATCGTCTCGATCCGTCGAATGTCCAACCGCACCGAAGCGTAGAACTTCAGCGCGTTGCCGCCGGTCGTCGTTTCGGGACTGCCGAACATGACGCCGATCTTCATCCGCAACTGGTTGATGAAG
>JAICJJ010000435.1 GCA_025928535.1 Thermomicrobiales bacterium | reverse complement strand
CTCGCGGCCGACCCGCGCGTTCGGGTCGTCGCCGGCTTCTGGACGCACGCCGATCTGCTCGCGCTCCTCCGTTCGTTCGACGCCTTCATCTTGCCGTCGCGGGCGGAAGGCTTCGGCCTCTGCGGGCTGGAAGCGATGGCGACCGGCTTGCCGACGATCGCAACCGACTGGAGCGGCCCGGCCGACTATCTCGACCCGGCCGACAGCCTCCCGCTGCAATTCCGCCTGGTCGACGCCCGAGCGACCGAAGCCAACGGCGTGCGCCATTTCGGGCAATGGGCGGAGCCGGACGTGGATCATCTGCGGACGTTGCTTCGCTGGGTGTACGAGCACCCGGCGGATGCGGCGCGAATGGGACGGCTGGCGTCGGCGCGGGTCCATCGCGATTGGACCTGGGACCATGCCGCCGCCCAACTCCGCGCCGACGTCGATCTGCTGGCGCGCGGCGTCTCGCCGGCGATGGACGGGGCGTGATGCCCTCACCCCCAACCCCTCTCCCATTGCGATGGGCGAGGGGAGCACGACGTTCCCCTCTCCTGCCGCAGCGGGAGAGGGGGCAGGGGGTGAGGGAACGCTTCGCGCCGGCAGCATCAATCCCATCGGTTCCGGCCGGAAAAGACGACCGTCCATGTGCCGCAAGTCCGGGCTGACCTGGACCGGAAAGCCGATTTGCGCCAGCACGTGGCGTTCGAGATCGACGCCCGGCGCGATTTCGGTCACGACGATTCCTTCGGGCAGCAGGCGGAGCACGCAGCGCTCGGTGACGAACGTCACATCCTGCCCTTGTTCGCGCGCGATCCGGCCGCTGAAGGTGACGTGCTCGACTTCGGGCACGAATTTGGCCGTGCGGCCTTCTTTCCGGATCTGGAGACGACCATCGTCGAGGCCGAGATCGATGCCGCCCGCCGTCAGGTAGCCGCTGAAGACGATGTGGCGGGCGCGGGCCGTGATGTCGATGAACCCGCCGGCGCCGGCGGTGACGTGCGGCCGCGCCGCCAATCGGGAGACATTCACGTTGCCTTCCCGATCGACCTGCAGAAACGACAGTATCGAACGGTCGAAGCCGCCTCCCTGAAAATAGGTGAACTGGGCGGGCGACGGCACGATCGCCTGGGCGTTGGCGGCGCAGCCGAACTGAAAGCCGAGGAGCGGCATGCCGCCGACAGCGCCCTGTTCGATCACCCAGGTCACCGCGCCATCGAGTCCTTCTTCCAGCAAGATGCGCGGCACGAGGGCGGAAATGCCGAAGCCGAGGTTGACCGCTTCCCCCTGCCGCAATTCCATCGCCGCGCGGCGGGCGATGACCTTGTCGGTTCCCCACTCGGCAAGTTCGAACGCTTCCGGCGGCCGCCGAATTTCGCCGCTGATCGCCGGATCGTAGTCGGTCTGCGTCGTTTGGCGCTGCGTCGGATCGACGACGACGACATCGACCAGCGTGCTCGGCACCCGGACGTCTTGCGCGTTGAGCGAACCGGCGGTAGTCACCCGCTCGACCTGGGCAATGACGAGGCCGCCGTTGGTCCGCGCCGCCAGCGCCTGCTCGAGCGCGCCGAGATAGGCGCCTTCGTGCTCATAGGAGAGGTTGCCGCGCTCGTCGGCCGTGGTCGCCCGGATGATCGCGACATCGACCGGGATCGCCCGATAGTAGAGCCATTCGGCGCCGTCGAATTCGACGACCCGGACGATCTCTTCGGTCGTCGCCTCGTTCATTCGCCCGCCATTCCGGCGCGGATCGACAAACGTGTCGAGGCCAACCTTCGTCAGGACGCCGGGGCGACCGGCCGCGGCGTCGGCGTGCATCTGGAAGAGCACGCCGCTCGGGAGGTTGTAGGCTTCGATGTCATTGGCGTCGATCATGCGCCAGATCGCCGGCGCGGGCATCGATGACGGACCGCTTGGGTAACTGCCGGCCACGATCCGATGAAGCAAACCCGGGCGTGCGAGATGATCGATGCCGACGATGCCGTACATGTCGCCGGCGGCGATCGGATGGAGCGTCGTCAGACCGCGCGGCGCGCCGTCGCGCGCGAAACGCTCGCCGATCGCCCGCAACATCGCGTCGGGGCAGCCGAGGCCGCTTGACGAACTGACCGAAACGGTCGCGCCATCCGGAATGAGCGCCGCGGCTTCCTCGAACGACCGTGTTTTTGAGGTCATCGCAATCCTTGCCTGCGGCCGGCTCGCCTCGGCGCTCGCCCGTTCTATGCGTACGTGACCGCGACGCGTCGCCCGGTCGCCGCCGATTCCAGCGCCGCGAGCGCGATCGCCAGCGAGCGGACGCCGTCTTCGCCGGCCGCCGCCGGCGCGCCTCCGCCTTCCACCGCCGCCACGAATTGCCGCACCGACCGCTCGTAGAGATTTTCCGGCTCGCCCAATTCGACCGCTTCTTCGACGCCATCGCGCCGCAAGACGACCGAGCCGACCGGCCGCTGGGTCATGACGTCGCGGGCGTAAAGAGAGCCGTCCGTGCCGTGCACTTCCACGCCAGTCACGGCGTGGCGGGCGGTGAAGGCGTCGTGAAATTGGGCCAGCACGCCATTGTCGAAGCGCAGCACGCCCATGATCGTATCTTCGAGGCCGCCGCTGGCCATGCCCTGGCTCGCGGTCATCGCCATCACTTCGGTCGCCTCGGCCTGGAGAATGAACCGGAGCGTGTCGGCGTCGTGAACCGTGATGTCGAGGGCGACGCCGCCGCCCGCCTCCGGCCGCCGGATGCGCCAGCCTTGCAGATGAGTCGGCAGATAAATGGCGTGGAAGACGCGCGCCGCCAGCGGCGTGCCGATCGTGCCGTCGGCGACCAGCCGCCGCAGCGCGCGGTGGGTGACGGCGTTGCGAAGGTGATGATTGGTCGCGAAGACGACGCCGGCGGCGTCGGCGGCGGCGACCATCTCGCGCGCGGCGGCGATCGTCAGCGCGAGCGGCTTTTCGCACAGCACATGCTTGCCGGCCGCGATCACCGCCCGCGCCTGATCGTGATGCTTTTCGTTGGTGGTGCTGATGTAGACGATGTCGACGTCCGGTTCGGCGAGGAGCGCCTCGACCGACGGCTCGGCGCGCGGAATCGCCTGTTCCCGGGCGTACGCCGCGACCCGCTCCGGATCGCTGCCGGCGATCGCGGCCAGCGCCTGATCGTGATGCTGGTCGTTGGTGGTGCTGATGTAGACGATGTCGACGTCCGGCCCGGCGAGGAGCGCCGCGACCGACGGCTCGGCCTGCGGAATCGACTGCTCCCGGGCATACGCCGCGACCCGCGCCG
>JAICJJ010000335.1 GCA_025928535.1 Thermomicrobiales bacterium | reverse complement strand
TCTCCATGCGTCCATCGTCTCAAAACTTGGCGATGGACGCAAGTATCAAAACGTTGATTGTGAAACGGCTTTTGAAACACCGGGGCCCGCCTAATGCGCGACGGAACCCGGGCCGCTCCCGACCGTCTCAAAAACGAGGGTATTTGCGACGGGCCGGCGGCGGAACCGGGGCCGCATCGCCCCGAACCACACCGGACCCGCTCCGCGCCCACCGGACAGCGTCGGCACCGCCTGATCTGCGTAGTTCTCCCTATAGACGGGCGGCGGGAACCGGGCATACTCGGAGCGCGGGCCGCCGCACCACCGCCGCCGGGCCGTGCGCCGGCTTTCCCGACCGCGGCACGCCTTAGGAGGGCAAGATGGATCCGAATCGGTTCGACGCGCTCGTTCGCGCATTGCCGGCCACCAGCACCCGCCGGGCGGCGGTCCAGACCCTGGTCGGCGCGCTCGCCGCCCTCGGCGCGGGCCACCTCGGCTTGGCGCCCGAACTGGCCGCCGGCAAGCCGAGCGGGAAAGCGCCGACCACGGCCACCGGCAAGGCAAGCGGCAAGGTCGCCGCCGGCAAGCCCGGCGGGAACGCATCCGCCAAGGCGCACGCCACCGCCCACGACACGGGGCCCGACGCGGCTGCCGGCAAGACCGGCGGGAAACCAGCCGCCACAGCCGCCGGCCAGGGCTCGGGCGCGCCGAAGAAGAAGCATCACCATCATCATCATGGGGGCGGCGGGACCTGCACGACCGGGGCGGCGGGCGAGCAGGGATCGTCCGTCACCCAGACGAGCCAAACGTCGTTCAACGGCCAAATCTTGCAGGCCACCCAGACGGTGCAGCCCGTCGGGGCCAACCACGCAACCGCCAGCCAGCTGGACGTGACGCTGGCGGGCGCGCCGCTGCTGACGATCGCGATCGCCGGGCAGGACCGCGCGGTCACGGTCACCATCACCTATGGCGCCGCCCTCCAAGGCATCCAGCGCGCCCAGTTCGTCAACGATGGGACGACGATCACCGGCGATATCGACGGCCGCGCCATCGTCCCCCTGCCGGCCACGAGCGATCCCAGCAAGACCCGCTTCGCCGACGGCGCGCCGCCGCCGGATGTCCAGGTCGATCCGGATCTGGCGAAAGCGATCCAGACGCTCCTGCACCAAGCGCACCAGGCTGCCAAGACCTGCCGCCCCGCCCCCGCGACCGCCGCGGCGCGTCGTCGCGGCATGCGTCCGACCAGCCATCCGGAGGAGAACGCGGGCTGCCTGGCGCTTTACATTCCCTGTGCGTCCGGTCAGACGATCTGCTTGTACGGCGTCGCCGGCGGCTGCGTCGCGGCGCTGTTCGGCTACGGCATCTGCGTCGGCATTGGCGTTGCCGCCTGCGAATACGCGGCCCTCGTCTGTCGCAAGACGGTCCGGGTGGGGGGCACGTGTTGCCCGGTGACCTGCGGCGGCAGCACCGACGTGGCCAACCCGTTCAGCGACGATCCGAGTTGTTGCGAGCACGGAGAGACCTGTGTCAATCCCGACAGCAACCAGAGCGCGTGCTGTCCGGCCGGAACCCAGGCCTGCGCCGGGGTGAACTGCTGTAAACCTGACGAGACGTGCCAGCCCAACGGTCAGTGCTGCGCCCCCGGCGCCAGCCTGTGCGGCGAGGTCTGCTGCCCGAACGGTAGTTGCCAAAACGGCCAGTGCTGCGATTTGCCGAACGTCACCTGTGGCGCGGCATGCTGCGCTCCCTTCAGCAGTTGCTGCGCCGGGCAGTGCTGCACGGGGATCTGCACCAACGGCATCTGCTGCGTGGCGCCCGCGACGTATTGCAATGGCAGTTGCTGCGCGAACACCTGCTGCAACGGCGTCTGCTGTCCGGCCGGTCAGTCGTGCGTCAACGGCAACTGCGCGGTGGTCTGCACCGTTCCCCATTACGCCTGCCCGAATGTTCCAGGGAATCCCCCTTGTTGCCTCACCGCCCATACGTGTTGTCCGGGCGTTGGCTGCTGTGACATCGGCCTGCAATGTTGCGCGATCGGGAATGGCCTCAACGCCTGCAAAACGACCTGTGTCGCCTAAGCCGTGAGGGCGGGGGGCGGACGAGCGGCTTCGCTGGTCCGCCCCCCCCGCGGATGACCGTGGGAGCGGCGCGGAACCACACGCGCCGCTGCCGTTGCGGTGAGCCGCGGGGGGTGATCCCGTCACACAAACGGTCCAGCCTGGTCTGAAAATACCCCGAGCCTGCCGTCATGGCGGCTCAGGAACGACCTTTTTCACCCCGCGGTCGTGGCCTTTCGGGCCATCAGCAACGGTTGAAAAAGTCCTCGGAGGCTTGGTTTGCGACCTTCCGAGGTCCGGGTTTGCCCGATTTCGGGGAGCAATCGTGCGCAAATCTGGGCGACGAGACCGGCCTCAGACGCGGCGCGGCCGTTGCGCTGCCTTTTTTCAACAGGCTGGAGCGTTATGGGAACCGAGAGGCAATGTCCCTGGCTGACTGGGTCCCAGCATGGCCCAGTCAGCCATTGGCCCGGACAGGCGCATCCGCGGTCGAAGCATCGGCCAGCGGCAGGGTGAGGCGGAAGGTCGCGCCGATGGTGGTTTCCGGATCGAGTGTGAGCTGGCCGCCATGAGCGGCGGCGATTCGGCTCGCCAAATACAACCCCAAGCCGAGGCCGCCCGATTCAGGACCACGCGCAAAGCGCTCGAACAGCCGCACTTGCACCTCCGGCGAGATGCCCGGGCCTTGATCGGCCACCGTGACCACAGCGTTCGTTCCGGTCGGCGACGCCGTGGTCGTCAAGCCGACGTGGATCGGCGCGCCCGGCGCATGCTTGCGGGCATTGACGAGCAGATTCTCGAGCGCCTGCCGGATCCGGCTGGCGTCCATGACCACGATCACCTCGTCCGGCGCGTCCACCGCGATCGCCGTCTCGGGCGTCGTCAACGCCGAAGCCGTCGCGCGGACGAGCTCGGCCAGGTCGTCCGGTTGGCGGTCGAGGGCAAAGAGGCCCTGCTCAAGCCGGCTGCTGTCGAGCAAGTCGCGCATGAGCGCGATCACCCGATCGACCGCCGCCAGCGCCGCCGCGCCATCGTCGGCATCGCGCGCTCGCGCTTCACGAACCGCGCGGCGCTGCAGCAGCTGGAGCCGACCTTTGACCGGGGCGAGGAGGTTGCCGAGGTCGTGGGCGAGCGTGGCCAGCAGTTCATCGGCCGCGCTGCAGCGCCCTTCCGCGCGGGCGTCGGTCGTGATCCGCGCGACCAGTTCGGCGCGATGGGCCACCATCCCGACCCAGCGGGCGACGGCGCCCAGAAACGCCAGATCGTCGGGCGCGAAAAAGTCGGGCTGCGCCGATGCTACCAAGAAGACGCCGCGTCGCCCGCCGTCGACGGCGAGGGGCACGATCAGCGTCGAGCGGACGCCGAGGCCCTCGACGACGCCACGCAATTGCTTCGGGTCCTGATCGGCGTGGCCGGTGGCGTACGTTTCGCCGCTCGCATAGACGGCGGCCTCCCGCCCGCCGTTGGCCAACGGCAAGCGGTGCATGCCGATGGCGTGTTGCCGCCGTCCCATTGGCGTGGGACTCGTGCCGACCGCCACGAGGCTGTCGGAGGCGCAGTCGTGCAGGAAGGCGTCGACCTTGTCGGCGTTTAGCGCGTCGGCGACGCGCGCACAAGCCTGATCGAGCGCCGTCGCCAGATCGAGCGCCTCGATCGCCAGCAACTCCTCCAGCGTGGCGAGCAGCCGCAACAGATCGGGTTGCCGGTTGCCGAGCATGGGCGGCGCGTCCATCACCCTTGCTCCCTCCCATGTGTTACGGCAAGGGCTTGCCGCCGGTCACGCCGACGACCTCGCCCGTGATGTAGCTCGCCTCCGGCGAGGCGAGGAAGACGAAGAGCGGGGCCAACTCCGCCGGCTGCGCGGGCCGCCCGAGCGGCGAATCTTCGCCGAAATGCTGGGCTTTCTCCGGCGGCATCGTCGAAGGAATCAGCGGCGTCCAGACCGGTCCCGGCGCGACGACGTTGACCCGAATACCCTTGGCCGCCCCTTCTTCGGCCAAGGCTTTGGAAAAGGTGACGATCGCCCCTTTCGTGCTGGCGTAGGGCAACAACTGCGGCGACGGCTGATACGCCTGGATCGAGGCGACGTTGATGATGGCGCTGCCCG
>JAICJJ010000315.1 GCA_025928535.1 Thermomicrobiales bacterium | reverse complement strand
GTCATCCTGACGAAGCAATGGTCTTGGCGGTCGTCTGGACGGCGCGCGCCTGCGGACCGAGATGCTTCGGCTGGGGCCTCAGCATGACGGTTGAGGCTGGACGCGCCACGCAGGATGACGGTGGATGCCGGTTGGACGACTGAGCGTCAGCGATGTCAAACGAAACTCGAGGTTCGCGATGATCGCGGTGATTTTCGAGGTCTGGCCGGCGGATGGCCGGCGACCGGAATATCTCGACATCGCGGCCGAGTTGCGGCCGTTGCTCGACGAGATCGACGGCTTCATTTCGATCGAGCGGTTCGAGAGTTTGAGCGAACCGGGCAGACTCCTGTCGCTGTCGTTCTGGCGCGACGAAGCGGCGGTCGAAACATGGCGGCAGCTGGCGGAGCACCGGGCGGCGCAAGCGCGCGGCCGGGGCGGCGTTTTCGCGGATTACCGCCTGCGGGTGGCCGCCGTGCTGCGCGACTACGGCCTGCGCGAGCGCGCGCAGGCGCCGGCCGACAGCCGCGCCATTCACGATGCCTGATCCGAACGGCGCTCAGGCGCGGTTGCGCACCCGCGGGTTGGCGACCTCGTCGAGGCCGACGGCGACCAGGAAGAGCCCGGTGAAGAGCATGGCGATGACGACGATGGGCGGCAGCCACCACCACCACCAGCCGTTGACGATCGCCGCGTTGTAGTTGACCCAATAGAGCGTCATGCCGAGGGTGGGCGCTTCAAACGGCCCCAGGCCGAGCATTTCCAGGCCGATCGCCGCCAGCACCGCCGCCGACACCGAGGCGACGAGCGACGCGGCGAGATAGGGCAGCAGGTTCGGCAACAATTCCCTGACGATCACTTCCGGATTGCTCATCCCGGAAAGCCGCGCGATCTGGACGTAACTGCGCTGCTTCATCGTCAGCACTTGCGAGCGGATCGTCCGCGCCGGGTAGAGCCAGGCGAGCACGCCGACGACGATCGTCATCTGGTTGACGGAGAGGCCGCCCCGGACGTTCATGCCGATGATGATCAGGATCAGCAAACCCGGGATCGTCAGGCCGACGTCGACGACCCCCTTGATGACCGCGTCGATCCAGCCGCCGTAATAGCCGGCGACGAAGGCGAGGATCGCGCCGATCGTGACGCCGATGACGCCGGCGATGATGCCGATCCGCAACGTCAGCGGCGTGCCGACGACCATCACCGCGTAAAGATTGCGCCCCTGCTTGTCCGTGCCGAACGGAAGCGCGCGCGACGGCGGCTGCAGCGTCCGCACCGAGAGCGGATCCGCCTGCGTCGTGTCGACGGTCATGTGGCCGACGGCGACGAAGAGGACGATCGCCAGCAGAAAGCCGATGCCGACCAGCAAGGCGGGATTGCGGCGGCAGTAGGCGAGCACGCCATGCGCGGCGTCCGCCCAGGGCCGCGGCCGGGCGATCGCCTCGCCGGTCGAGACGGCGGGTATGGCGCTGCTCATCTCAGGCTCTCCGGTAGGTGATGCGCGGGTCGAGCAACGGATAGATCAGATCGAGAATGAAGGTGGCGATGCCGAGGGAGACGATCAGGATGAAGATGATGCCCTGAACCACAAAATAGTCGGAGCCGCGGATGGACCGATAGAGCAGGGTGCCGATCCCTGGATAGGCGAAGACGACTTCGACCAGCACGGCGCCGGCGATCAATTGCCCAAGCGCCAGCGCCAGCGCCGTCGTCTGCGGCAGTAGCGCGTTTCGAATCGCGTAGCGGAGGAAGATCGTCGATCCTTTCAATCCCTTGGCGTCGGCAAAGGTGACATAATCTTCACCTTGCGTCGTGATCATCATCGCCCGCATGCCAAGCGCCCAGCCGCCGAGGGAGACGAGGATGATCGAGAGGGCCGGCAGCACGGAGTGGGCGAAAACATCGCCCGCGAAATCCCACGTCAGCGCGGGAAAGGCGCCGGCCGTGTAGCCGCCGGACAGGGGAAACCAGCGCAGCCGAAAGGCGAGGAGATAGATCAGCACCAGGCCGAGCAGGAAAAACGGCACCGCGCTCAAGGTCAGCAGCGGCGGCATCAGGAACTGGAGAAATTTGGGCGAGCGCGGCCACCCCATGAACGCGCCGAGCAGGCAGCCGATCACCCACGACAGGATCGTCGTCGTCATCAGCAAGGCGATCGTCCAGGGCAGCGCCTGGAGGATCATGTCGATCGCGCGCTGGGGAAAGTTGGCGATCGAATAGTTGAAATCGAGCCGGCTCATGTCGCCGAGATAGGTCAGATACTGCTTCCACAGCGGCTGATCGAGGCCGAATTGCTTGTTGTATTGGGCGATCATGTCTTCCATGCCGGTCTGAATCGCGCCGCCCATGGCGGCCTGCTGAATCAGCGCGGCGCGAACCGGATCTTGCCCGCCGAGGCGCGGCAGCACGAAATTGACGCTCGCCGCCAGCCAGACGATGAGCAGCAGCAGGCCAAAGCGCTTGGCGACATAATCGAGCGGCATGGGATCGACCTCGTCAGCGCGGCGGAACGGGAGCCGGGGCGAGCGGCCGGCGTCGTCAGCCGCGCGCCCCCGCGACACGCCGGCGCTAGCTGGACGCCTTGACGGTGTGCATCACCAGCGGCCAGGTCAGGTGGAAGTGGGCCGGGTTGACGTACGGGTTTTCCGCCGTCGGCCAGTTGGTCCAGTGGGTCTCGTTCATCGGCAGTCGGTGCAGGCCCTGCGAAATCTGGATGTCCGGGTATTCCGGCATCCAGATGTTCATGCACTTCATCCAGATGTCCATGACCTTGTCCATCTCGGTCGGGCTGATCCCGTAGAGTTCGTCGACCAGCTTGTCGTAGTCCTTGTTGTGCCAGAGCGAGAAGTTGACGAGGTGGCCGCCGGGGATCTTTTCCGACCCGGTCTGGTAGAGGCGGAGCGAATAGTAGATGTCCGAACTGTAGCTGCCGCCATGGCCGAAGAGCGCGCCGGTGTAATCGCCGGCCGGGAAGCGGTTGAAGAAGTTCGGCGGCTCCGAATAGGTCGCGTCGATGCCGGCTTTCTTGAGTTGCTCGACGACGACCGGGCCGACGCTCGTGAAGTCGAAGAAACTGATGATTTCGAGTTGGACGGGCTGGCCTTTTTCATCCTGCCACATCCCGTTGCCGTCTTTCTTCCAGCCTTTCGCCGTCAGCAGGGCGTCGCCTTTTTCGGCGTTGAATTCGAGATACGGATATTTGTCGATCAGCGGCTTGGCCGCGTCGACGAACGGCTTGAGCCCCGGATAGTCGGGCAGGAAGAGGGTCGACGGCTGGCTCGCGCCCGACCAGGCGACGTCGATGATCTGGTCCCGGTTGAGGTAGTAGCTGATCGCCCAGCGGACGTCCTTGTCGCTCCAGGGCGCCTTTTCATTGTTGAGATAGAGCGAATGCGGCCACCAGTCGACGTTGCCGAACGGCGCCTGCTGGCCGGTCCAGGTGGTGACCTTCGGGTTGCCGGAAAAGACGGTCGCGAAACTGGTCGGCTGGATGCCGGTGTCGATGTCGTATTGGTTGGCGATGACGCCGGTGACCAATCCTTGCTCGCCGGGATCGGGCAGATAGATGAAGCGCTCCGGCGCCGGCAATTCGGCCACCTTGGCGTCGGTTCCCCACCACGAATCGGCCCGATCGAGCACCTTTTGCTCCGGCGCGGAGTAGACGACCCGCCAGGGGCCGGTCGTCACCGGCCAGCCTTTGGCCAGATCCCAGTGCGTGAAGGTCGCCCAATCCTGGCCTTCGAAGATGTGCTTCGGCGCGATGTAGACGCCGATGTCGAACTTGTAGGCGACGAAATCGAAAAAGCGGGGCGCCGGCACCTTGAAATTGAAGACGGTCGTGTTCGGATCGGTTGTTTCGGCCTTGTCGAGAAATTGCTGGACGTCGGCGCCCCATTTGACCTTCGAGCCGACCGCGACGAGTTGATTGAAGGTGTAGGCGACGTCGTCGGCCGAAAACGGCTTGCCGTCGCTCCAGGTGATGTTGGGGCGGGTCTTGACGGTGAGCGTCTTGTAGTCGGGCGAGTATTCGTGGCTCTCGGCGAGCCACATGATCGTCTTGTCCTGGAAGGCGCTGTAATAGGCGAGCGGTTCGTAGATCAATTGCGAGCCGAGTTGGTGGTTGCCGAGCGGCAGGAACGGATTCCAGATCTGATCTTCGGTGAATTTGCCTTGCGTGCCGCCACGAACGGCGATCAACGTCTTTTCCCGCGGAATCTCTTTCAATTGCGCCAGGGGCCCGGCGACGCGCTCGACGATCCCCGGCGCCGCGGTGGCCGCGGTCGCCAACCGCCCGGCTCCCGCCGCCGCGACGCCGAACGCGGCGGCGCGCTTGAGGATTTCGCGCCGGCTGAGGTTGCCGGCGATGAAGTCCCGGGCGAACGATCCGTCCAAACCTCGATCGTGATCGACCATGCCGTTCGTCCTCCTCGACGCTGCGCG
>JAICJJ010000098.1 GCA_025928535.1 Thermomicrobiales bacterium | reverse complement strand
GGCGACTACCAATGGCAGATCGTGCTCAAGGCGGACGATCTCGAACCGCTCCTCGACGGCCTGCCCGATGACGCCGGCTGGACGATCGACGTCGACCCGCAGAGTTTGCTCTGAGGATTCCCTCGCCCCTCACCCCCCCCGCACATCGCAGTGGCCGAGCAGTGGAGGGGCGAGGGAAACTCTTACCCGCGGTAATACGGATACGGGGGATAGACGTAGCCTGGCGACCAGTAGGGCGGGTAGCCATAGTAGCCGTAGACGTCGTTGTAGTAGTCCTGCTTGTAGACCAGCGTCGGATCGTAGGCCGGAGCGCCGATCAGGTGCTGCCGCGTCTGGTCGATCCGCACCTCTTTCGGCGTGACCTGGGTGACCGCATCCACCGGAATCAGAAACTTCCGTTCTCCAATTCCGAGAAAGCCGCCTGCGGCCACCCGCAGGAAGCGGACCTTGTTGTCCCGCTGATCGACCAGGAGGGCATCGACGTGGCCGATGTCCTCACCGGCGCGATCGACGACTTTGCGGCCGCGAACGTCTTCGTTCGAGTCGGCTACCTGCAAATCGGTGTCACCCAGTTTGACCAAGGTGTCGGTATTTGTCTTCGCGCTCATCGAACTGATCCTTTTGAACTCCGTGCAATCGAACATTCCATGCGCGTGCATGGGGCGGCGTCACTGGCGGCGCTCGCTCCCTGGCACGTTTCGTCGCCGGCGCGGGCCGCCGGCCGTCGCGGCCGTTCGCGGTCGTGCGGCGGCGAATTCGTTTCAGCGGTGGTCGATTGACGCATCGGGGAGGTGGAATCGAAACGGGCATCATCCTGATCCGTTCGCCGGCGGCCAGAGCGTCCCGATCGGGAGCGTTGGTTTGTCGCCGGCGCCACAATCGACCACGCATCACTCGTGCCGGGCAGCGCCTGGCGACCCGCCAGCGCCGCCGTCGCATCGATGCCACGGCGGAGATGGTGGCCGGCAAGCGCCGCCCTGCCTCATACTTGGAGGCAGAACATCCCTCGCGCGTGCGCCGCGCTCATCATGGAATGGACATGCCAATTCTCGATATTTTGCTCGAAGGCGATCCACGATTGCGGCAGAAGGCGATTCGCGTTCGCTCCGTCGACGACAGCCTGCGCAAACTCGCCGCCGACATGTTCGAAACGATGCACGACGCGCCGGGGGTTGGGCTCGCCGGGCCGCAAGTCGGCGTCATGCGCCGGCTGATCGTGGTGCATGTCCCGGCTGACCACGGCGACGACGGCGAACCGGAAACGACCCTCGCGCTCGTCAATCCCGAAATCGTGCGGTCAAATGGCCGCGTGCTCGGCTACGAAGGGTGCCTCAGCATCCCCGGCTGGACGGGCGAAGTGCCGCGCTCCGAGACGATCACGGTCAAGGCGATCGATCTCGACAACAAGCCGGTGCGGATCAAGGCCAAAGGATGGGTCGCCCGCGTGCTCCAGCACGAGATCGACCATCTCGACGGCATCCTCTTTCTCGATCGGGTCGAAGACAAGTCAACCATCCAGCCGCTGCCCGACGAAGCCGAGGAAGCAGTCGCGGTCGAAGCGTAGGCGCGCCTTAAAACCCCGGCATCGTGCTGTTCCACCCGGCGCTAAAGACGCCGGGCTAAGCCGATAACCCGGCTGAAGCCGGCTGGATATCGAGAGATTATAGGCCGGATTTGCTCGATCAACGCATCCTTGAACTCGATTGCCAAAGACTATCGGGCCATTATTGAGCCGGCTTCAGCCGGGTTATCAGTTTAGCGCGGGGTCTTTAGCCCCGCGCGAGGCGACCGCACGACCGAAGGTTCGCAAACCGTTCCATATACAGCGCAGGCTAGATCTGGACGTCGGGTTGGTGTGTCCGGCAGTGCTCGGCGACCACGATCGCTTCGATGTGGGCCACGGTGCGGTCAATCCGGTCCGATTCGTTGAAGACCACATAGTCGAATTCGGACGCGCTCGCCAGTTCGCGCGAGGCGGTGCCGAAGCGTTGCATCAATTCCACCGGATCGTCGGTCTTGCGGGCGCGCAGCCGTTGCAGCAGCGTGCCCATCGATTCCGGCGCGAGAAAGATGCCGGTCGCGCGCGGCGCCAGCGAGCGGATCGCCGCCGCGCCCTGGACATCGACCTTGACGAAGACGTCCTGGCCGCGCGCCAGCGCCGCCCGGATCGGCCCACGCGGCACGCCGTAGCGGTGGCCATAGACGATCGCGGACTCGAGAAATTCGCCTTCCGCGTATCGCGCCTCGAACATCCCGATGTCGAGAAAGATGTAGTGATAGCCGTCGATTTCGCCTGGTCGTCGCTTGCGGGTGGTCGCCGTCACGGCGAAATGGGCATCGGGGAAGACCGGCCGCAAGGCGTCGAGCACAGTATCCTTGCCGACGCCGGAGGGACCGGAGATGATGAACAAGCGCGGGCGCCGCAGCACCCGCAAATCGCCGATCACATCGTCCGGTTGCTCGCCGAGTTGGTCATCGATGCCCACCGCTCCCCCTGTCTCAACCCGCCCGGCCGGCATCATTGGCACGCTCCCTGGCCCGCAGCCACGGCACGGCTGATCGCCGGTTCCGCGGCGCGCCGGCTGCGCCTGGGGCGTTGTGGAGAGGTCTGACGCACGTGTTTGACATCCTCACGATCGCGGCCATCGCCGACGAATTGTCCGCGACGCTTATCGACGGCCGCGTGCAGCGGATCGGCGCGGTCGATCCGCGCACGATCGCCGCGGAAATCTACGCTGGCGGACGCCGGCGAGCGCTCGTCGCCAGCGCCGGCGACCAGGACGCGCGACTGCTGCTCCCCGACCTGCTCCCGTCGCTCGACCCGGCGCTGATCACCCCGTTCATCCTGCTCTTGCGGAAGTATGTCCGGGGCGGCGTCGTCATCGGCATCGAGCAACCTCCGCTCGAACGGATCGTGCGCATCAGTATAGCCAAGCGTCTCTTGCCCGACCATGAACGGCGACGGCGCGGTCTGCCCGCCGAGTCGAGCGATCTGGCCGCTGCCGAGCCGCCGGACGAGTCCGACATCGACATTGAAAGCGGCGACGACGACGATGTCGAAACGGACGCCGACATCACCTATGTCCATCTCGTCGTCGAGATCATGGGGCGCCGCTCGAACCTGATTCTGGTCGATGACGACGGCGCGATCATGGACAGCGTCAAGCGCGTCACGGCGGCGATGAGCCGGGCGCGCCCGGTCTGGCCGCGCTTGCCCTACGCCCCCCCGCCGGCTCGGGCCGGCTTCGATCCACGGCGCGTTTCGGCCGCGGAGATGACCGCGTTGCTGGCGAATGAGCCGCAACCGGACCGTCCCTTGTGGCGGGCGTTGGTCGACGGGCTGCGTGGCGTCAGTCCGCAAATGGGGCGCGAAATCGCATTCCGGGCGACGGGCGACGCCAACGTTGCCGTCGCCGCGTTGTCGTCCGACGCCGCGGCGACTCTGGCGCGCGACACCCACCATCTGGTCGAGCCGCTGCTGACGGCGGCGTGGGAGCCGCGCGTCTACCGCGAGCGCGAACCGGACGACGGCATGGGTCCGGTGATCGCCTTCAGCGCCGTGCCGATGCGCCACCTTGCCGCCGAATTTCAGGAAGAAGCGGTCGCAAGCATCTCGCAGGCGGCGGCGCTGGCGACGGGCGAAGACGCGAGCGCCGGCCCCGAGCGCCACGTCCAGCGCCGACAGCGTCTGATCGCCAAGATCGCCGCGGCGCGGCAACGCCAGGAACGTCGCCTGCACGCGCTGACGGAGCAGCGCGATCGGGCAGCCGAAGCGGAGCGCTGGCGGCGCTGGGGCGAAGCGATCTACGCCTGGCTCTGGCAAATCGAGCCCGGCCAGACGTCGTTGGAGGTGGATGGGGAGTCGATTCCGCTCGACGCGGCGGCCGGACCGAAAGAAACCGCCCAACGCTATTTCGATCAGTACCGGCGGGCGCAAGGCGCCGCCGAACGAACGCCGGAACTGGAAGCGGAGGTGGAGCGCGAACTCGCTTGGCTCGACCAGATGCGGACGCTGGCGGAGCAGGCGGCGACCTTTCCCGAACTCGAAGCGCTCGCCGTCGAGTGGGACGCGCATGCCGGCTCGGACGCCGACCGGCCGCGCCGAGCGCAGCCGCCGAAACGGCCCAGGCCGCTGCTCGACGCCGACGGCAACGCCGTCTTCGTCGGCCGCACCGGCGCCCAGAACGATTTGGTCACCTTCGACGTCCTCGGTCCCGACGACACCTGGCTGCACGCCCGCGGCGTCGCCGGCTCGCACGTCGGCATCCGCTGGCGACGGTCCGGCGCCGAGGAGGCAAGGACGATCGAAGCGGCGGCGCGCCTGGCGGCGTGGTACAGCGCCGCCCGCGGCAGCGGCGCGGTCGAGGTCGATGTCGCGCCGCGTCGGCATGTGCGGAAGATCAAGGGGGGCCGGCCCGGCCTCGTCACGTACCGCAACGAACGGACGATCGCCGTCCAGCCGGCCGCTGAAACGGATCTTGCCGACGTCCTCCGGGCCGGGTAATCAAACGCGGCGCCGCGAACGACGCACGCAACCGGGCCGGAGCGAGGCTCCGGCCCGGTTGCCGTGTGGACTCGATTTTCTGGCGGATCAGGCCGCGGCCGGGGGCGGAGTGGGGTCGCGCGTCGACCGCTTGACGAAAAAGTACGACGTCCAGACGCCGATTTCGTAGAGCAGCGCCAGCGGAATGGCCACCAGCGACAGATTGAACGGATCGGTCGTCGGCGTGATCACCGCCGAGATGACGATGATCGCGAGAAAGGCGTACTTCCGCCACTGTTTCATCTTCTGCGGAGTGACGATTCCCAACTTGGCCAACAGGAACATGATCACGGGTAATTCGAACGCCAACCCGATGCCGACCATTAACGTTAAGTAGAAATTGACGACCTCGTCGCCTTGCGGCGACCAGTCGATGAGATCGGTGAACAGATTCGACAAGAACCAGAGCGCCTTCGGCGCAGCCACGAAGAAGGCGTATCCGGCGCCGAGGAAAAAGAGGATTGCCACGAACGGCAGCGAACTGAGCAGAATCCGCTTTTCCTTGTTGGTCAGACCGGGCGCCAGAAAACCGATGAACTGCCAGACGATGAGCGGCATCGCGATCGCGATCGCGATGTAGAGCGCCACCTTCATGTAAAGCGTCAGCGGCTCGGTCGGACTCAGGACCTGAAAGCCCCGCTCCGCATTCGCCGCGTCTTTCATGTAGTGCATGAGCGGCACGGCGAGGACGAGGCCGAAAATGAAGGTGACGCCGATGCCGATGCAAGTCTTGACGAGCCGATCCCGCAATTCCTCCATATGTTCGAGGAGCGTCATCTCCTCGAACACGTCGGGTTCGTTCGGATCGGGCAATTTCGGCATGTGCGGTTTGTGCATCTTCGCCGGCAACCTGGCCGGCAGTTTGACGCTGGGCTTGAGTGCGCGGGCCATCAGATCTCGTCTCCCGGTCGCTCGTGTGGGCTCATCTCCCGCCAAAGGGACCCGAGGTTCTGCTGTCGCCCGTCACATCGCGCCACATGGGCGGCGCTAGCCGCCGTGCTCATTGATGTACGTGACAGCATCGCCAACTGTGCGAATGTTTTCCGCGTCTTCGTCGCTGATCTCCAGATTGAATTCCTGTTCGAGCGCCATGATCACCTCGACGAGGTCGAGCGAATCGGCGTTCAGATCGCCGATGAACTCGGATTCCATCGTCACCTTGTCTTCGTCGACGCCAAGCCGCTCAGCGACGATGCTACGCACGCGCTCGAAATCGCTTGCCACCCCTCAACCCTCCCACGCAGCCGGACCACCCCAACTGGCCGGAAACGCGCCGTCTGACCGTCCACGATCACTCCGCCCCGCCGTGCGCCGGTTGGGAATCCGTTCTACGCATGAGCGCGTCGGCTTCGGAGTGATTCGCCTCCGATGATACACGACCCCTCCAGGCGGGGCCACCATTCGGATCATCCCGCGCTCTCAGGTCGTTTTGAGCGCGGTCGCCGCCAGGCCGCGGCCTTCTGCCGCTCGGGCATCTGCTCCAGAATCGTACCAAGCACCCCGTTGACGAACCGCGCCGAATGCTCCCCGCCGAACCGCTTCGCCAATTCGACCGCTTCGTTGATCGCCGCCCGCGGCGGCACCCCCGGCTCGTGCCGCAATTCGTAGATCGCCAGCCGCAGCACGTTCCGATCGACCGCCGCGATCTGCGGCAACGGCAAGGCGGGCGCCGCTTCGGCAATGAGCGGGTCGATTTCGTCGCGATGCCGCTCGACGCCTTCGACCAGCCGCCGCACCCGCTTCTGAATGTCGGGCGGAACCGCATCTTCTTCGAAGAGGTGGGCGAGCGCCTCGTTGCGATCGTGGCCGGTCAAGTCGATTTCGTAAAGAAGTTGCAACGCCAGCATCCGCGCCTGATGGCGGGCATCGACCGGCGAGCCGGGACCATCGTCGCGCAGTCCGCGTTCGTCGGAGTCGGAGGAATCGGTCATCGGTCGTCCTGCCTCGGCTCCCGCTCTCCCGTCCGCGCCGCCGCGCCGGCGGCCAGATCGGCGAGAATGCGATCGCCATGCTCGATCAGAAACCCGGTCTGGACGTCGGCCCGGCGAAACGCCTCGTCGCCGATCAACCGTCGTTGGAACGCCGTCGTATTCGGCACGCCGACGATGGCCATTTCGGTCAGCGTCCGCTCCATGCGGGCGATCGCTTCGTCCCGGTCGCGCCCCCAGACGATCACCTTGGCCAGCAGCGAATCGTAGAAGGGCGGGACGGCGTAGCCCGCGTAGAGATGCGAGTCGATGCGAACGCCCGGACCGCCCGGCGCAATATAGGCGCCGACCGTGCCGACGCCCGGCGCGAAATCGGCCAGCGCGTCTTCGGCGGTGATCCGGCATTCGATGGCATGGCCGTGCGGTTCGACGTCGCGTTCCGAGACAGTCAGGCGCTGCCCGGCGGCGATCCGGATTTGCCAGGCGACAAGATCGATCCCGGTCACCAACTCGGTCACCGGATGCTCGACCTGGATGCGGGTGTTCATCTCCATGAAATAGAAGTGGCCGTCGCGGTCGAGCAGAAATTCCAGCGTGCCGGCGTTGGTGTAGCGGACCGCCTTCGCGCCTTTGATGGCCGCGCGGAAGAGATTTTCACGGGTCCGGCGCGGCAGATTCGGAGCTGGCGCTTCCTCAACCAACTTTTGGTGACGCCGCTGGATCGAGCAATCGCGGTCGCCAACGGCCAACGTCGCGCCGTGGTTGTCGGCCAGAATCTGGACTTCGATGTGGCGCGGCCGGTCGAGATAGCGTTCGAGATAGACCGCGCCGTCGCCGAAGGCCGATTCGGCTTCGCTTTGGGCGACCGGCAGCAAGCGGGTCAATTCGACGTCGTCGCGCGCCACGCGCATGCCACGGCCGCCGCCGCCGGCCACCGCCTTGATCACGATCGGATAGCCGATCTTCCGCGCCGCCTGCCGGGCCGCCCCGAGATTTTCGACCGGTCCGTCGCTGCCCGGCACGAGCGGCACGCCGGCGTCGCGCATGACCCGGCGCGCTTCCGCCTTGTTGCCCATCCGCTCGATCACCTCGGGTCGCGGCCCGATGAAGGTGACGCCGACCTGCTGGCAAATGTCGGCCAGATAGGCGTTTTCGGCCAGAAAACCGTAGCCGGGATGAAGCGCGTCGCAGCCGGTGACGAGCGCCGCGCTGATGATCGCCGGGATGTTGTTGTACGACTTGCTGACCGGCGCCGGGCCGATGCAGACCGCTTCGTCGGCCAACTGCACCGCCAGCGATTCGCGGTCGGCGTCGCTGTAGGCGACCACGGCCGGCACGCCGAGATCGTGGCAGGCGCGCAGCACCCGCAGCGCGATCTCGCCCCGGTTGGCGATGAGAATCTTGCGAAACAACGCTTGGTCGGTCATGGACCGCAGCATACCCGGCCGCTTGGCGCGGCGTCTCGACTTCGTTCGCGACTGCGATCAGGCGCGGTAGGCAAGCATAGCCGAGTCGGCGAGTCGAGGAGTCGGGGAGTCGGGGAGTCGGGGAGTCGGGGAGTCGGGGAGTCGAGAAGAGCGTAGCCGATGCGAGGCCGCTCCAAGGGCGTCATCAGCCCGCCGAGCGGTCATCCCGCAGGGCCGTCATCTCGCGGGGTCGTCATCCTGAGCGAAGTCGAAGGATCTTGTATGTTCGCGATGGTCCCTCGGGACCGTGGAGCAGCGGTCGGCGG
>JAICJJ010000576.1 GCA_025928535.1 Thermomicrobiales bacterium | reverse complement strand
TACCCCATCCCGGAACCGGACACGTCAACCATGTCGGCGTACTGAGCTTGTCGAAGCATCTCGTCGCATGGCGTAGGCGCTGCGCGAGATCCTTCGCTGACGCTGCCGTGAAAAACTCCGTTCTTCATGCCGTGGTGGCGCCGCCCGGCGGCATGACCACTCAGGATGACGACCTCGCATAGCGCGTCGCGCCCGCGTACTCCTCGACTTCTCGACTTCTCGACTCGCGATCTTCCGTTATCATCGCCCGCCAGAACGGCGGCAGCGGATGCTTCAGCCAGGGGGATCAACGTGGCGCTCGGATTTCCGACGATGGCGGATTGGAAGACGCAAAGCGCGGCGAGCGGCACGCGCCGCCCTTCGCCCATCATGGCGCGCAACGGCATCGTCGCCAGCGCCCACCCGCTCATTTCCGCGACCGGGCTCGACGTGCTGCAACGGGGCGGCAACGCCGTCGACGCGGCCGTCGCCGCCTCGCTCGTTGGTGGCGTCGTCTTGCCGGCGATGTGCGGCCTCGGCGGCGATCTCTTCGCCCTCGTCCACGGCCGCGCCCGCTCCGGCGCGACCGAAACGCTCGCCTTCCACGGCAGCGGCGTCGGCCCCGGCGCCTGCACGGTCGAGGAAATGCGCGAGCGGGGCGAACGCGGCGGCGCGATCATGGCCCAATACGGCCCGCTCTCGCCCGCCGTGCCCGGCTACGTCGACGGCTGCTTCGCCTTGCTCGACCGCTTCGGCAGCCGCTCGTTCGGCGAACTGGCCCAGCCCGCCATCCGCTACGCGGCCGACGGCGTCGCGCTTTCCCCCCTCGTTGTCCGGTGGATCACGGAAACGGCTGGCCTCTTGCGCGAGCAGCCGGCGACGGCCACGATCTTCCTGCCGGGCGGCGAGATTCCGGCGGTCGGCTCGATCCTGCCGCAATCCGATCTGGCTCGATCGCTGCAACTGATCGCCGACCGCGGCCGCGACGTCTTCTACACCGGCGAACTGGCGGAACGAATCTGCGCCGCGCTCGCGGCCCAAGGCGGCCGCCTCGCCATCGACGATTTCGCCGGCCACGCCACCGACGTCTCGGCTCCGATCGCGACGACGTACCGCGATCACGTCATCTACGAAACGGCGCTGCCGACGCAAGGCTTCGTCGTCAACGAAACGCTCAACATCGCCGAGCACGCCGACCTCGCGGCGATGGGGCTCGCCTCGGCCGACGCGGTTCACCTCCTGGCCGAAGCGCTCGGCCGCGCCTTCGCCGACCGCAACGCCTACGCCGGCGACCCGCGCCGCGTCGACGTGCCGCTCGACGTCCTGCTTTCGAAGCGCTGGGCCGCCAAACGCTGGGCGACGATCGATCCCCGCTCGGCCGCGCAGGAAATCGCGCCGGGTCAGATCGGACCGGGCGACACCACGTTCCTCTGCGTCGTCGATCGCGACGGGATGATGATCTCCCTCATCTTTTCGCTTTCGGATTGGTTCGGCAGCCGCGTCGTCGCCGGCGACACCGGCATCCTGCTCAACAACCGGGCCGGCCACTGCTTCAGTCTGATCGATGGCCATCCGAACCAGTTCGCGCCGAACAAGCGGCCGATGCACACCCTCAATTGCTGGCTGATCGCCGATCGGGATGGCGCGCCCGTCATCGCTGGCGGCACGCCCGGCGGCGATTTCCAGCCGCAATGGAACGTCCAGGCGATTACCGGCCTGATCGACGCCGGCCTCGACGTGCAGCAGACGATCGAGCAGC
Source organism: Thermomicrobiales bacterium (assembly GCA_025928535.1). Lineage (GTDB taxonomy): Bacteria > Chloroflexota > Chloroflexia > Thermomicrobiales > UBA6265 > JAICJJ01. The sequence goes on along the minus strand of JAICJJ010000576.1, from coordinate 401 downwards.
CGCGCTGGCAAATCTGGCCGGCAACCTACCCGGCCGAAGTCGGCAACCCGCTCGAACTTCGCGTCGAAGACCGGCTCGGTCCGGCGACGATCGCCGAACTGGAGCGGATGGGCCACCGGATCGTCCGCGCCGGCGATTGGGGTGCCGGCGGCTCCGCCCAGATCATCGCCCGCGACCCGGCGACCGGCGTCCTCGCCGGCGGCTCCGACCCCCGCAGCGAAGGGTTGGCGATCGGGTATTGAGCCGGGCCGGGATGCGCGCTGGCGGTGTTCGCCGGTCGTAGGGGCGCTGCTTGTGTTGGCGCGTGTAAGGTTATCCCTGCACGTGCGAACAGGAGGTTTGCCCCTACCAGGAGTCGCCGCCATGCCCCGCGCCCTTCCCGTCGATCTCCGACAGACGAT
>JAICJJ010000415.1 GCA_025928535.1 Thermomicrobiales bacterium | reverse complement strand
CGCTGTCGGCCATCGCCGCTGAATTCGCGCTGTCGGTCTGGCGCGTGCGCACCATCTGGCGCCGCTACCGCGACCACGGCGCCAGCGGATTGACGCCCGACGACGCCGCCTGCGGGCGCGCCGGGCCGCGGCTGCCGGCGACGGTGTACGCCGCCGCCCTGGCGCTGCGGCGCGCGCATCCCGGCTGGGGAGCCGGGCTGATCCGCGTCGAGTTGGCCCAGACGTGTCCCGACCAGCCGCTGCCCCACGCGGCGACGTTGCGCCGGTGGTTTCGGCAGGCGGGCTTGACGGCGCCGCCCCGGCCCCCACGGCCACCCGCTCCGCCACGCCGCCAGCAGCCGCACGAGCGCTGGCCACGCGACGCCACCGAACCGATCGCCTTGGCCACGGGCCAACGGGTGAGTTGGCTGGCGGCCAGCGACGAGGCGACCGGGGCGATGCTCGAGGCCGTCGTTTTCCCCCCTGGGCCAGTGGACGCAGGTCGATCGGCATGACGTCCAAGCGGTCTTGCGCCAGTGGTTTGCGCGCTGGGGGCTGCCGGCGCAACTGCGGGTCGACAACGGCGCGCCGTGGGGCGGGTGGAACGATGTGCCGCCCGATCTGGCGCTGTGGCTGCTGGGATTGGACGTGGCCGTCGTCTGGAATCGCCCCCGCCAGAGCCAAGGCAATGCCGTCATCGAACGCGCCCATGGCGTCGGCCAGCGCTGGGTCGAACTGGCCACCGGTCGCAGTCCGGCCGAATTGCAGGCGCGGCTCGACTGGGCGACGACGCTGCAGCGGGAACGCTATCCCGCCATCGCCGGCCAGAGCCGACTGGCCGCCTATCCCGCGTTGGCGGGAGGCGGTCGGCCCTAGTGCATAATCAGGCGACCTCCTGGGGGATGCTGAGGTGAGCGAAGCGAGGACAAGCGAGGGCGGCACAAACACGATCCTCCACCTCGGCGGCCGTGAGCAGGCGGGCGGGCTCGACGATGCGCCGTTTGCCATGGAGCCACTTGGGTTCGATGGGATTGAGCCAGGGACTCTTGGTCGGCAAGAAGCAGGGGATGATGCGAACCCCGCCGGCACGGTGCGCCTCCTGGTTGTGCGCCCGCAGCCACGCGCGCACCGCCTTGCTGCCGTGCCAGCCGGCGTTGTCCCAGACCACGAGCAACGTGGTCGTGCCGGCCGCGGCCAACCGCTCGCAGGTCCACGTCAGAAACTGCTCGGTCAACGCGCTGAGCGGCCGCCCATCGACGAAGCGCAGCCACAACGTCTCCCGCGCCGCGGGCCGGCGCACGAGCAGGCCATAGCAGGCCAAGGCCTTCGGGTCGGGATCAGCGGCGGCCACGGTCTGCTCGATCAGCCGCACGGGTGGATCGTCCGTCCAGGCGTGCAGCGGCGGCCGGGCGACGCGGCTCCACCACGTCTCGTCTTCAAACCCCACCGCCCAAGCGCTTTGCGTTGCCGCCAGCGCGATCAAGCGGTCGCGGCGCGCTTTTTTTGGGCGTACGCCGGATCAGGACTGGTGATCCACGCCTTGGCGCGCCGCCAGCGGATGCCGAGGCGCGCCAACGTCGCGCGCACCGTCTCGTCGCTGACGCGGGTGGGCGTGATCCCTTCCCGAAAGGCTGTCTCCGCCGCCAGGTCCAGCGTCCAGAGACTGGTGGGATGGCCAAACTCGCGGGGCGAGCGGTGGAGCAGCGCCCGGAGCCGTTCGGTGCCGGCGGCGTCGAAGGCGGCCTGGATGGCGTGGGGCCGCGACGAGCCTTCGATCAGGGCCGCCACGCCTTGGGCGTCGAAGGCGTGGATGGCGTTGCGCACGGTCTGCTCGCCGCAGCCGAGCGACCGGGCGATCTGCGCCACCCGCTCGCCGCGGGCGCTGGCGCGCACGATCTGGCTGCGGCGCAAGGTGAAGGCGTCCGCGGAGCGCAGGCCGGCCGCCAGCGCCTGCTCCTCCTCCTCAGTCGGCGGACGTACGAAGAGCGGAGCTTGCATGCCCAGCAGCATATCGTATGAACCAGTATCTTGTCGGAACCAGCACTAGGGATTCGGCTCGAACGAGGCGAGCACGGCATCCCAGGCCAGTTCGGAGGCGATCACCCCGACCGCGGTTGAATCGATGCCGTCGGCCGGAACCTCGGCGGTCGTCGCTGTGAACAGGATGTCGCCATCGTCCGGCGTGTGAAACGGCTGGATCGCCCGCGCCATCGAGGAATGCACCTGGCGTCCGAGTTGGCGCAGCAGCTCGCGGGGAAAGGCGACGTTGACGACCAGCACGGAAAGCGTCGTATGCCGCGTCGGGCCGCCGAGCCGGGCCATGGCGTCCGGCGGCAGGGTCGACGCGGCGCCGGACAAGATGGCTTCGGCATCGTGCAGCGGGGTCGAGCGCACGCCGGTCTGCTTGTTCAGGCCGCCGCGCACGACCTGGCCCTGCCGATCGACCAGGACGCCGAGCGCGTTGACGACGGAGAAGACCGCGATCTTGATCGGCCCGATCTGGCGATACGCGCCGCCCTGACCGCCCCGCTCCCGTTCGTTGGGCCAATTCGCCCATTGCCCGACGTAGGCGCCGCTGCCCGCCCCCTGGTTGCCGAGCGGAAAGCGGCCCGGCGCGGCGGCGCGCACTGCGGCCTGGCCGAGGGCTTTGTCCGGATAGATCCCCTTGCTCCGGAAGCCATTCGGCTCCTCGACCACGGACACGTCGTAAATGACGGCTCCCGAGACGGCGACCAGATCCCGGAAGCCGCCTTGGGCGAAGAGTTCGGCGGCCACGCCGGCGGCGGCTTCCAGACCATAGACCGAGCCGCCGGCCAGGCAGATCGCGTTGGCCGCGTCTTCTGCCCCGGAATGCCAGGCGGAGCCGCCCCGCACATCGAGTTCGAGCATGACGCCGGCGGGAAACCGGTCGGTTGCGAAATTGAAGACCGTACAGCCGGTCGGAATCGCCGGATACGACGCGACCCCGACCGCCAGGCCGGGGAGGTCGAAATCGAGCATGCGTCCATTCGGCTGTGGCGAGGCCGCCGGGGTGGCGTCGGTTTGGGCCCGCGTCGCGTTCCCGTCGAATGACGATCCCAGCGCCAGCGCGCCGGCGGCCAGCGCCGATTTCCGCACGAGCCGGCGTCGGGACACCGTCGTCGGCGCGTCCGTTGAACTCACGTCGTCCGTCGGCATCGGCTCGGCCTCCCTCGTTCCCATAGCGATCGCCATGCCTCCCACCACACGCCTTCGCCCGCCCGCTCTGGCCTACAAGAGGCAGCCGGTGCCGGTGCAGCTTTGGCCCGGAGCGCAGCACACTTCCTTGAGGCTGCTGCCGGGCGAGTCGCAGCAGGCGACGCCGGCCGCGCACCCCTGTCCGCCCGGGCAGAGCTTGCGCTGGCAGCACGACGATACCTGTTTTTCGATGCCATTTTGGGGAACCACCCGGCAGGTGGCCGGGAAGTGCGGCAGGCACGCGATGTTCGGG
>JAICJJ010000451.1 GCA_025928535.1 Thermomicrobiales bacterium | reverse complement strand
GGCGTACCGCAGCGTGCGCAACGACGAACCCGCGACGGTCGTCAATCTCATCTACGCGCAGATGTACATGCTCGCGCTCGGCGTGCAGCTGGCCGGTCCCAACCTGACCGCGCAGTCCTACATGAAGGGCATGCAGAGCTACGCCGGTGGCACGGGCGCGAACAACGAGGACATCGGTAGCGACGGCAATTGCAGCGTCTGGACCGCCCGACACCCGGCTCGATCGCCGCCAGGGTTCGGGAGATCGCGGCTGGAGAGATCGCGATTTCCGTCGAGCGCGATGCCGACCGGATGGACACAGCGTGGTCCGCTAACGTCATCGCCAGGCATCGGAGTCAGACGACGCAAAGCGCCGACCTCATGAGGTCGGCGATGGCGCGGCCGCGCCGATCAATGATCGGTTTGGCGGCGCGGCCGGGCCGGGGCGAGGTGTTCGGTTTCCGCGTCGCGGCGCTGGTTCGCGACGAGATCCAGTTCCTGCTGGGCCTGCTCCAGCCGCAAGCGGACCCGTTGTTCGTTCAGAATCCAGAGATCGCGCCGGATGGTGCTGTCGACCAGGCGCAGTTCGTCGAGTTGGGTCGAAAAGGAACTGATCCGATAGCCGAGTTCCCGGCCGACTTCGTTGACCTGTTCGATCCGTTCGGCCAGGCGCTCGTAGCGGCCTTCCTGCGCCGCGCGAATTTCCGTCAGCCGACCGTCGATTTCGATCCGCATGTCTTCGATCCGCTCGATCAGCATTTCGTGCCGCTCGATCGCCTGCGACTGAAACCGCGCGATGTCGTTGCGCAAGGTCGCGTCGACGCCGCGCAATTCTTCCAGCGCCGGGTCGATGTGGACGATCGAGCGCCGGGTGTCGTCGATCAGGTCGAAGAGATGGCCGATGTCGGACCGCAGCTCGTCGATCCGGGCGTTGACGTTTTCGCCCGATTGCGCCACCTCGTTGATGCGGCGGCGCATTTCCTGATCGGCGATCTTGATCAGGTCTTCCGCCCGCACCACGTCCCGCCGCACCTGGTCGCTTTCTTCCCGCAAGGCGTCGAACGAATCGCGCGCCTGGTGGATCATCACCATCGTCCGATCAACCTGCGCCGAAAGGTGCTCGATTTGCGCCTGCAATTCGTCGTCGCGTTGGCGGTATTGCCCGGTGTCGTCTTCTTTCCGCCGGTCCGCTTCGATCAATTCCATGACATGCGCCTGCAGCGACCGGATGGGCCGGGCGGCGTCCTCGAGTCGGGTGTCGAAATCGACGATTTGCTGCCGGGTGCGATTTTCATCGAGGGCGCGCGCCTGCGCGGCGGTGATCGTCTCCTGCCGCAATTGTTCGAGGCTGAGCCGGTTTTGCGCGGCCGTTCCCTCGTAATGCTTGAGGAGTTCTTCTTCCCGGCCCTGCCGGCTCATCAATTCGCGCATCGCCTGGCGCAATTCGTCGATCTGGTTCTGCATCGTCGCGAGACGCGCTTCGTCGCGGCGCCGCTCGTCATCTTGCCGATAGGCCGTCGGCGACAGGGGAGAAGTGGGCCGGGAATTGCTGCTCATGCGCTCGTCTCGCTCCGCGCGGCGTTCTCGCCGCGGCTCTTGTCGTCGTTGCCGGGCGGCGCCTCGCCCGGCGCGTCGAACACGCGTATGACCGCCATCACGCTGGCCGCGAGCGCCTCCGGATCGTACCCGCCTTCGAGCAAGGCGACGACCCGTCCGCCGCAAACGTCGTTCGCCACCGCGACCGCTTGTCGCGCCAGCGCGGCGAAGCCCTCGGTCGTGACGCGCATGTTCGCCAGCGGATCGGCGGCGTGGGCGTCGAACCCGGCCGAAATCACCAGCAGATCGGGCCGGGCGGCGTGGATCGCGGGAACGACCGTTGCGGCGAAGGCGTCCAGATAGGCCGCGTCGCCGCTGCCGGGCGACAACGGGATGTTGATCGTCGCGCCGCGCCCGACGCCGGCTCCGCGCTCATCAGCGGCGCCGGTTCCGGGATAGAGCGGCCATTGATGCAGCGAGCACAAGACGACGTCGCCGCGCTCCCAGAACGCGTCTTGCGTGCCGTTGCCATGATGCACGTCCCAATCGAGGATGAAGACGCGCGCCGCGCCGCGCGCCCGCGCTTGCTCGGCCGCGATCGCGGCGGAATTGAAAAGGCAAAAGCCCATGCCGCGGGTCGGCGTGGCGTGGTGACCCGGCGGCCGCATCAGGACGAAGGCGCGCGGCGCGACGCCGTCGAGCACGGCGTCGACCGCGGCGATCCCCGCCCCAGCTGCCAGCAACGCGACGTCGAACGATTCGGGTCGGACGATCGTGTCGGCGTCGAGCCGGCCGCCGCCGCGCCGGGCGAACTCCCGCAACGCCGCGACGTACGCGGGATCGTGCACCCGCTCGACCGCCGCCAGCGGCGCCGGCGCGAACGGCACGTCCGGCCGCCCCGCCAGCAATCCCGTGCGCGACAATTCGGCGTCGATCGCCCGAATCCGCCCCGGATTTTCCGGGTGGCCGCCGGTGTCATGCTCCAGCGCGCGCGGCGACCACAGCAGCGCCGTGCCGCGCCGCTCCGCCCTGGCGTTCGCTCGCGCAGAATCGTCGAACTGATCCGTCATGGAACGAGTATAGCGGTGGCCGGGAAAGCCTACCGCCGTCCCGACGGGGGCGAAACGTCCCGGTCGCGCGGCGCTCGTGGCGGCACGGTCCAGCGGGGCCGCCGTTCGAGCCAGCGGGGCGGGGGCAATCGGCGGAGGCGATCGATTTCGGCCGCCGCGCGAGCGATCGCCTGGGTGAGCCAGATGCGGGTCCGATTTGCCCGTTCCGGCAGCCGAACGAGCCAGCCGGGCGTGGGTACGGGGTGCGCCGCGACATAGGCGAGCGGACCGATGACCGGCAGCGCGAGCAAGCCGAGCGTCCAGGCCGTTTTGCTGCCGCCAGCGACGTCGTCTCGCCGCGCCAGATCGCGCAGCGTCCAGACGGCCAAGCCATACTGCGCCGCCGCCCAGAGGAGGATGACGATCACCAGCGCCCAGGTTGGCGCCGCGCCACTGTCGGCCACGACGTTGCTTTCCCTTCCGCGCCCCCGTCGCCCGCCGCCATCTTCCATTGTAGGCTGAACGGAGTCGGGGAGTCGGGGAGT
>JAICJJ010000555.1 GCA_025928535.1 Thermomicrobiales bacterium | reverse complement strand
GTTGGGGCACGGCATGCGGTGCCCTGTGGCCCGCTGGACCACGAACCATACGCCGGGCGACGGCTATCGGCGGGGGGCCGATGGGGCACGGCATGCCGTGCCCCTACCGTCCAGTCACGCCCAAAACGTTGTCGCGCACCCGCCTGTCCGCCTGTCGGCGGGGATTGACGCCTACCCACGGCGGCCGTAGGCTCCGGCGACCACGCATCGACGCGACGCGGACAGGAGAGCGGGCATGGGACGGCTCGAAGGCAAGATCGCCGTCGTCACCGGCGGGGGAAGCGGCCTCGCCCTGGAAGCGGCCCGCGCATTCGCGCGCGACGGCGCGACGGTCGGCTTGCTCGACCGCAACGGCGAGGCCGTGGCCGCGACGGCGGCCGAAATCGGCGCGGCCGCGTTTCCGCTCGTCTGTGACGTTTCGGACGAAGCGAGCGTGGAGGCGGCGTTCGACGAAACGCGCCGCCGCCACGGCCGACTCGATGTCCTCTACACCTGCGCTGCGGTCCAACTCATCGGGGAAGACGCGCCGGTGCATCTGGTCGATCTCGACGTCTGGGAGCGGACGCACCAGATCAACCTGCGCGGCGTCTTTCTCACTTGCAAGCACGGCGTGCGGCTGATGATGGAAAGCGGCGACGGCGGTTCGATCGTCAATTGCGGCTCTCCCACGGGGCTCACGATGAGCGGAGCCGGCTGGAGCGCCTACGGCTCGTCGAAAGCGGGCGTGATGGGACTGACCCGGATCATGGCCGCCGATTATGCGCCCCATGGCATTCGGGTCAACGGCATCGTGCCCGGCAGCATCGTCACCGGGCTGACGCAAAAACTCTACGACGACCCGGAAATTCGCGCCCAATTGACCGCGCAGCATCCCATCGGGCGGGTCGGCGCGCCGCGCGATATGGCCGGCATCGCCGTCTTTCTCGCGTCCGACGAATCGGCGTTCGCGACCGGAGCCCACTTTTTCGTGGACGGCGGCATTTCGGTGAGGTGAAGGCGGATGGCGAGCGAACCGTTTCGGATCGGGCTGACCCGCGATTTTCTCGACGACTCGGGCAAGATCCGCTTCGGCGCGATCGGCCTCGAATTGCTTGACGAAGCGCCCGGCGTCGAATGGAACTACCTGCCGGTGGACGAGCGCAAGTTGCGGCCGGAGACGATCCGCGGCTACGACGCGCTCTGGGTGCTCGGCTCGTCCGTGACCGCGAACACGCTCGACGGCGCCGACCGGCTCGCGATCGTCGCCCGCTATGGCGTCGGGTACGACGCGGTCGACGTCGACGCGTTGACCCGCCATGGCGTCATCCTGACGATCACGCCGGAAGGCGTTCGGCGGCCGATGGCGACGACCAATCTGACGCTGCTGCTCGCGCTCGCCCATCGCCTTTTCGATCAGGACCGGCTGACGCGGGCGGGCGGCTGGAGCCGCAAGCACGAGGTGATGGGCGTCGGCCTGACCGGCAAGACGCTCGGGATGATCGGCTTCGGCAACATCGCCCGCGAATTCGTGCGGATCGCCAAACCGCTCGACATGCGGATCGTCGCCGCCGATCCCGCTTTCAACGCCGAAGCGGCGACGGAACTCAACGTCGAACGGGTCGAACTGGACGATCTGCTGCGGCAATCCGATTTCGTCGTCGTCGCCTGTTCCCTCTCACCGGCGACGCGCGGCCTGCTCTCGCGCGAGCGGATCGGCCTGATGAAGCCGACCGCGTATCTGATCAGCACGGCGCGCGGGCCGATCGTCGATCAGGCGGCGCTCGCCGAAGCGTTGCGCGACCACCGCATCGCCGGCGCGGGGATGGACGTCTACGAAACCGAGCCGATCGATCCGAACGATCCGCTGCTGGCGCTGGACAATGTGATCGCCACCCCGCACGCGCTCGGGTGGACCGACGAATGGGCGTATCTCAGCGGCCAGAGCGCCTGCCGGGCGATGCTCGACGTCGCGGCAGGACGCGTGCCGCCGAACGTCGTCAACCGGGAGGCGATCGAGACGCCCCCATTTCAGGCCAAATTGCGGCGTTATCGCGAGGAGGAGGCGGCGGGGCGATGAGAGCGAACGGGGTCAAACGGAGGCTGGCGGCAGGCGGCGTTTCGATCGGGACGATGGTCTTCGAATTCAGTTCGACCGGCATCGGCCGCATCATCGGCGCGGCGGGCGCCGACTTCGTCATCTACGACATGGAGCACACCGGCTGGAGCATCGAAACGATCCGGATGCTGCTGGCGACGACCCGCGCCGCCGACACGATCCCGATGGCGCGGGTGCCGGCCGGCGACTACCACCTGATCGCCCGGCCGCTCGATCTGGGGGCGATGGGCAT
>JAICJJ010000108.1 GCA_025928535.1 Thermomicrobiales bacterium | reverse complement strand
GAAGCGGCCGGCGCCGCGGTCCAGCGCATGGTCGACTTGTTGACCGAACAGTTGCTTGTCCGGGCCAAACCAAAGCCGACGCGGCGGTCGTCGGCGAACGGGACGACGCCGGTCGAAGCAACGCCGCGCCAGGAAGCGGCGCGGCAACGGCGGCTGGAGCGGGAACGCCAGCGCCTGCTCGATTTGCTGAATCGGGAAGCGCTGGAAGAAGAAACGGTCGAGATCGAGGTCGAAGCGCCGTACGACGATTACGCCGCCTACGACGAATTCGGCGGGATGTCGGCGGAAGACCTCTACGACACGTTTCACGAGTTTCTGGACGGCTACGTCGGGCCGCCCCGGCGTTCGCGACGCCGCGTTTCGGTGCGGGAAGCGCGCCGCATCCTGACGCAGCAGGAGGCCGATCGCCTCGTCGATTTCGACGCGGTGGTCGAGGCGGCGATGCGCCGGGTCGAAGAATCGGCGGTCGTCTTCATCGACGAGATCGACAAGACCATCAGCACCAACGGCGACTACGGCGCCGAGGTGTCGGGCGAAGGCGTGCAGCGCGACCTGCTGCCGATCGTCGAAGGCTCGGTCGTGATGACGCGCTACGGTCCGGTGCGGACCGACCACGTGCTGTTCATCGCCGCCGGTTCGTTTCACGACACGCGGCCGTCCGACTTGATCCCGGAATTGCAGGGCCGATTTCCGATTCGCGTCGAATTGAGCAGCCTGAGCGAAGACGATCTCTACGCCATCCTGTCGGAGCCGGAAAACGCGTTGACCAAGCAGTATGCCGCCTTGCTCGCGACCGAAGGGCTCGAATTGCGTTTCGAGGAGAGCGGCTTGCGCGAGATGGCGCGATTGGCGACGCTTGTCAACGCCCGAATGGAAGACATCGGCGCGCGGCGGTTGCACACCGTGATCGAACGGGTGGTCGAAGATTTGTCGTTCGACGCGCCTGGCCGCAGCGGCGATGTCGAGATCATCGACGCCGACTTCGTCGCCAGGCGGATCGGCGACGTGGCGGTGGACGACGATCTGAGCAACTACATCCTCTAGCCGGAGCGAATCCGCACAGCGGACCGTTTGCGGGGGGCGGAGCATGGCGGACCGAGTCATTGGCGTCGACGTCGGCGGCACAAATCTGCGCGCCGCAGCGGTCGACGCCGAGGGAACGATCGCCTGCCGACAGGCGGCGCGGACGCCGGCCGACGCCGGCCCGGACGCCGTGGTCGATGCGCTGTTGACGCTGGCGAACCGAGCCGGCGCCGAGGCGGGACTTCCGCCTGATGCGCCGCTTGGCATCGCCATCCCCGGTCCGCTCGACCCGGCCACCGGCGTCGTCGCGTTCACGCCGAATCTCAAGGATTGGCGCGATTATCCGCTCGGCGCGGCGTTGCGGCAGCGAACCCGGCGGCCGTTTCGCCTGGCGAACGACGGCAATTGCGCCGCCGTCGGCGAAGCGCGGTTCGGCGTCGGTCGCGGCGTAGACGATCTGATCTACCTCGCGCTCGGCACGGGTGTCGGCGGCGGCATCATCACCGGCGGCCATCTGATCGAGGGAACCACGGGCTTCGGCGGCGAAGTCGGGCACGTCGTGATCGCGCTGGACGGGCCGCGCTGCACCTGCGGCAGCATCGGCTGTCTGGAAGCCTACGTCGGCGGCTGGGCGATCGCGCGCGACGCCAGCCTGGTCGCCACGACCGCGGATGGCATGGCGCTCCTCCGACTCGCCGCCGGCCGGCCGATCACGCCCGCCATCGTCGCCACGGCCGCGCGCGACGGCGATCCGGCTGCGGGAGCGATCCTCGATCGGGCCGGCCGCGCCCTCGGCGCGGCGTTGGGCGCGTTCGCCAACATCTTCAACCCGCGTCTGATCGTCATCGGCGGGGGCGTCGGGTCGCTCGGCGACGCGCTCCTCGAGCCGGCTCGAACGGCGATGGCGAACCATGCGTTTCCCGAGAACCGGACGGCGGCGCGGATCGAACGCTCGCGTCTCGGCGACGACACGGCGCTGCTCGGCGCCGCCGCGCTCGCGATGGAGGCGCCGACAATCGAAGACGAAGCGACCGGGTAGAAGGACGGGAGTCTTCGCAATCGGGACGTCTCGTCCAATGGCGCGGCCGAATCGTCCTTGACACTCGTATGGGCCGATGCTAGGTTTCTGCGCGGTTCACGGTCCAGCGACAGATTGGCATTCGGTTCCGTCGTTTGACGCCGCATCGGCGTCGCCAGGCGAGCGACCAGGCCCACGGAAGTGGCGGCGGTCGCAATCGCGACGTAGCGAGTGAATTTGGCAACCGGCCCGCACCGGCGCCTCGCCGATCGGGCATTCATACCGGAGCGACGATGCTACGGTTTGCGCTGAACCGGATCTTCTGGTTCGTCCCCACACTGCTGGCGATGGCGGCGGTCACGTTCGTCATCATGCACCTGACGCCGGGCAGTCCGTTCGACACCAGCGACAAGGTGAGCCCGGAGCAGATTGCCCAACTCGAACGGATCTATGGCCTCGACAAGCCGCTCTACCAACAATTCGGGCTGTACGTCTGGAACGCGCTCCACGGCGACTTCGGCATCTCGTATCACGCCCGTCCGCAAACGGTTCGCGAGATCATCGGGCGAACGTTCCCGATTTCGCTCCACCTCGGCGCGATGGCGACGATTTTCGCCCTGGTGATCGGGCTGGTGTTGGGCGTGCTCGCGGCGGTGAACCAGAACGGGTGGCTCGACTACGCGTCGGTGTCGCTCGCGATCCTCTTCTACAGCATGCCCAGTTTCGTCATGGGCTTCCTGCTGATTCTCTTGTTCGCCGTTTGGTTGCCCAATCATGGGCTCGATCTCGGATTCCGCGTTGGCGGATGGGACAGCCCGATCGACTGGGTGTTGCCGACGATCGCGCTTGGCGCAGCGCCGTTGGCGACCATCGCGCGCTATACACGGTCGTCGATGATCGAAGTCATTCGCTCCGATTTCGTTCGTACGGCGCGAGCGAAGGGGCTCGACGATCGCCGGGTGGTCGTCCGCCATGTTTTGAAGAACGCGCTGATTCCGGTCGTGACCTTGGTCGGACCGATCTTCGCCGCGGTTGGCACCGGATCGTTTTTCGTCGAGCAGGTGTTCAACATTCCGGGCATGGGCAAATTCTTCGTCACCAGCATGCAGGTCAAGGACCAGACGATGATCCTGGCGGTGACCTTGCTGTATGGCGTGTTCCTGGCGGCAATGAATCTGGCCGTCGATCTGATCTACGGGATGATCGATCCACGCATCCGCTACTGACGCGGCGACTGTCCGTATCGGATAGCGATCCGCTTCGTTCCGGGCGCCGGCGCCCGCACATCAGTTGACGAGGGTGTCCGATGCAGCGATCGCAGCCAGTCGATTCCGTTGATCTCCGAAGCGCCAACGCGGTCGCGGCAGCGTCGGCGGCCGAGCAGGGCGCGGGCGAGATCGCGGAGCGGTTGCCGGGCCGAACCGCGCCATTGTCCACGGTTGGCGACCTGACCACTCGGCCCCAACGCAGCCTATGGGCCGACGCATGGCGGCGGCTGCTGAAAAACAAGCTGGCGGTGATCGGGCTCTCGATCGTCGTGATCTTCACGCTCGTCGCGGTGTTCGCGCCGTTGATCGCGCCGTATGGCGAATCGGAGGTCGTCGATCCGCGGCTCGCCCGCATGCACCCCAGTTGGTTGTTTCCGTTCGGGATCGACGCCAACGGCCGCGATCTCTTCAGCCGCGTCATCTACGGAGCGCGCGTTTCGCTCGTTGTCGGCGTCCTGGCGCAAGCGATCGTCCTGGCGATCGGCATCCCGGTCGGCGCGATTGCGGGCTATTTCGGCGGCGCGATCGACGGGTTCCTCATGCGGATCGTGGACGTGATCTATGCGATCCCGCAGTTGTTGCTCGTCCTGCTTTTCGTGAACTGGCGCGGCCCTGGCCTGGCGAACATCTTTCTCGCGATCGGTCTGGTTGGCTGGGTGACCGAAGCCCGGCTGGTTCGGGGCCAATTTCTCGCCTTACGCGAGCAGGAGTATGTCAAGGCCGCGCAGGTTTCCGGCGCCGGCAACTTGTCGATCATCGTCAAACATGTCTTGCCGAACAGTCTGACGCCGATCATCGTCGCGATGACGTTCGGCATCCCGACTGCCATCTTCACGGAAGCGGCGCTGAGTTACATCGGCGTCGGCATCCGGCCGCCCCAGGCGAGTTGGGGCCAGTTGGTCGGTGAAGGCAGCAAACCCGGCTATGTCCAGACCGATCCGCACATGCTTCTCTTCCCGGTGCTCGCGATCGGCCTGACCATGCTGGGCTTCACCTTCCTCGGCGACGGCCTGCGCGACGCGCTCGACCCGAAGGGAAACGATTGAATGTCGTCTCCGCGATTCGGGGCCGAGCCGTTCCGGGGTCGTTTCTCATTTGCCAGCGTTCCCGCTGCGGCGCGCATCTGGCGATGTGCGTCGGAGCGCGTTGGGCTGCCGGTTCCGTGGCCGGAGCCGATGATTGCGAGCGGAAAGGAGGACCGACGCGGTCGGGATCGGTGAACCTGCTCAATCCGGCGCAACGCCGCGTCCGGATCGAAGTCACGTGACCTCCCAGCGATGCACGAAAGGAGCGATCGGATGAGCCTGGATCACGACGAGCAATTGAAGTTGCTCGAGCAACGGTTCGCCGTCGTCGGCGTCGACCGGCGGACCGTCCTCAAGATGGCGGCCGCGGCGGCGGGCGCGTCGGCCGCGTCGGCGGCTGGCTTCTTCGGCGGCGCCCCCATGCGGCGGCCGCTCTCCGCGTATGCCCAGACCGCCGGCCCAGACCAGACGTTCTACAGTTATGAGTTGTTCGACGATCCGGTGTCGTTCGACTGGAACCTCAATCTCTACTGCAACGCGGAAACCGAGGTCGCCGGTGGGCTGCTCACCTTCGACGAAAATCTGAACCCGGTCGCCGACTGGGCGGAAAAGTGGGCGCCCAATCAGGACGGATCGGTCTGGACCTTCAACATCCGCAAGGACAACAAGGGGTGGACCGACGGCACGCCGGTGACCTCGCACGATTTCGTCTGGTCCTGGCAGCGGCAACTCGATCCAAAAAACGCTGCGGCCTACGCCGGCTTCCTCTTCGACATCAAGAACGCGGAAAAATTCAACACCAGCAAGCCGCAGCCGGACGGCAGTTACGTTGCGGCGGACGGCAGCAAAGTCACGCCGGATGAACTTGGCGCCAAGGCGATCGACGACTGGACCCTCGAAGTGACGATGGAGGGTCCCCGCGCCTACTTCCCGAACGTTGTCGCCTACTATGCCTCGGTGCCGGCGCCGAAGTGGGCGGTCGAAAAGTACGGATCCGACAAGTGGGCCAGCGGCGACGTGCCGCTGATCTCCAATGGCCCATTCAAACTGGACAAGTGGCAGCACGACGTGCTCGTCGAGTGCTCGCCGAACCCGAATTACTGGAACGCCGAAAACATCAAGGTCCAGCGTCTCGTCACCCCGATCGTTCCCGGCGGCACGGAAGTGTTGACGTACGAAAAGGGGAAGGGCGACCAGCAACTCGACTGGGTCAGCATCGGCGCGGACAATCTGAAGCGCTACACGAGCGATCCCGAGTTGTCAAAGCAACTCAAGAAGTACGTCTACCCGGGGATCTGGATGCTCGTGCCGTCGAACGGCAAGCCCCCGTTCGACAAACTCGAGGTGCGGAAAGCGCTCACCCATGCGATCGACCGCGATCGGCTGCAGCAGTTGACGCAGGACATGGTGACGCCGGCGTACTGCATGGTTCCGCCAGGCGTCTACGGCTACCTCGACGATCCGGAGTTCCAGCAGAACCTCAAGTTCGACAAGCAAATGGCGCTCGACGCGCTCAAGGGCACCGAGTTCGAGGGCGGCAAGAACTGGCCCGACATCACCATGCACTTGCGCGGCAACGAAGATGCGTACAACTCGCCGCTGATGGCGAACGACATCGTCGCGCAGTTGAAGGAAAACCTGGGGATGGACATCAAGCTCCAGGTTTGGCCCGAGGCGTCGTGGCGGCCGGAGTTGTTCAAGAACTACTTCCAGCTCGTCTGGATCCGCTGGTGGTCCGACTATCCGGATCCGAACAACAGCTACGGCGACATGTTCTTCAGCCAGAAATCGTCCGGCAAGCGGCAGGCCTGGTCGAACAAGGAGTTCGACGATCTGGTGGTCCAGGGGAAGGGCGTCACCGACCCGGACAAGCGGCTGGAGGTGTACAAGAAGGCGGAGGAGGTCATTCAGGGCGACGTCGGATACATTCCGGTCGTCTACCGCCTCGACACCTATGCCTTCAAGCCATGGTTGAAGGGCGTTCCGGTCAACAAGCAGGGCTACACCGTGACGGTCGGCAAC
The DNA here is from genome assembly GCA_025928535.1 of Thermomicrobiales bacterium. Taxonomy (GTDB): domain Bacteria; phylum Chloroflexota; class Chloroflexia; order Thermomicrobiales; family UBA6265; genus JAICJJ01. Next base: position 1,495 of record JAICJJ010000108.1, on the reverse strand, counting down.
ATGTACACCAAGATGGCCGAGCGGGTCTCCATCGAGGGACGTCCGGCGGAGTAGCGTTCACGAGCGACGTCAACAGCGACGGCGCGCAAACCACAATGACGCCGGGGAGCCAGGCGGCTCCCCGGCGTCATTGCGGCCACGGACACATTGGCTCTGGCGACGCGGCGCGTGGCTGCGCTACAGTCCATGCGGACGCATCGATGCGTCGGAGGCGGCCTCGCCGGCGCTGGTCGGGCGAGGCGAACACCGGCCAGGGGAAAGATCGTGGCAGGCGAACAGCAGCATCCGGCCTATATCTGGTGGAACGGCGAGCAGCGGCGCTGGGAAGACGCGACGGTTCACGTGACCGAATTGGGATGGTCGACCGTCGGCGCCGTCTTCGAAGGCATGCGGGCCTACTGGAACGAAGAGCAGGAAGAACTCCATCTCTTTCGGCTCGACGAGCATCTTGCGCGGCTCGAGCGTTCGATGCGTCTCGTCCGACTGGACAACCCCTATTCGCTCGCCGACTTGCGGCAGGCGACGCTCGACTTGCTTCAGGCGAACGAAACGCGCGAAGACACCTACATTCGGCCGCTCGCCTATGCGGCCGAGACGTCAGGGAAGCGCTTCTCCCAGGTCGGATTCGCGTCGGCGCTTCTGATCAACACGACGCCGATGCCGACGCACCTCGGGACCGGCGTCACCCAGACCGCCAAGGTAAGTTCATGGCGGCGCATCTCGGAAGACGTGATGCCGCCGCGCGCCAAGAATCTTTCCAACTACCGCAACAGCCAACTCGCGTCCAGCGAAGCGCGGCTCGATGGTTACGACACGGCGATCTTGCTCAACACGAGCGGGACCGTCGCCGAATGCCCCGGCTCCTGCATCATGCTGGTGCGGGACGGGCAGTTGATCACGCCCGATTTGACCAGTTCGATCCTCGAAAGCATCACCCGCGACGCGCTGATCCAACTCGCGCGCGCCGATCTCGGCATCGAGGTCGTCGAGCGGCCGGTCGATCGGACGGAGTTGTATCTGGCTGAAGAGGTGTTCAGTTGCGGCACGGCGGCGGAAATCACGCCGATCGTGTCGATCGACCACTCCAAGGTCGGTTCGGGCGAGATCGGACCGATCACGAAATCGCTGGAGCGGTTGTTCCTCGATGTCCTGAAAGGACGCGAGTCTGACCACGCTGACTGGCGGACCCCGGTTGGGGTCTTGCAGCCGACCGGGGCGTAGCGACCACTTCGCTGCGACGCCATACACCGTCGACACTGCGGCCCCGTCAACCCGGCGGGGCCGCGCTGCCGCCGATGTCGGGCGTCAGGCCCGGAGCGTGGGTTGTTCGCTCTGGCCCCGCCGTCCCGGACGGGGCAGGCGCAACCGCTCCGGAACTCGCAGGCGCGATTTTGGCTCGGTCGCGACGAGAGCGGACCATGGCACGTTGACGATGTAATCGCGGCCGATGTCCCGGTAGCGCTGTTCGCGGGCCCGGAGCCGCTTGCGCGGCGAG
>JAICJJ010000599.1 GCA_025928535.1 Thermomicrobiales bacterium | reverse complement strand
GGCCAGGTGTACGTCGCGGATACCGGCAACGATCGCATCCAGATCTTCACTGCCGAAGGCCGGTTCGTGCGGGAATGGGATGGTTCCGGCTCCGGCCGCAGCCAGTTCGATCACCCGAGCTTCGTCGCCCTTGACCAACACGGCCGCGTTTTCGTCACGGACTCCTATCGGGTCCAGGTCTTCACCGCGAAAGGCCAGTTCTTGGCCAAGTTCGGCAGCGAGGGCTCCGGCGACGGGCAGTTCGAAGAACCGGTCGGCGTCGCGATCGACTACAAAGGCGAGGTCTTCGTCGCCGATGCCATCAACAACCGAATCCAGGCGTTTGTCGCGCGATAGCCGGGAACGCGCCTGAACAGGCCGGTCGATCAGTGACCCGCGTGCCGATGTCGGAACCGATGGCCGGTCAGCGTGGCAGATCAGGCGACCCGCGCGGCCGATTTCAGTCCGCTCGCCAGATCGGTCGCGTCAGGCAAGTCGGCCCGCCGGCGCGGTTGTGCGAGATATGGTCGCCCTTGTAGGCGACGACATCGCATCCCGCCGCTTCCAGGCGCGAACGCGTCACCGAGCTGCCCTCGCAGACGAGGCATCGCCAAGGCGCCAACGCCAGCACATTGCAGCCCAGCGTGTCGAATTCGGCGTCGGGAACTTCGATCAATCGCCAGTCACGCCGCTGCAATTCCTGCACGAACGCCGTCGCCATCAACGGCAGATAGACGACGGCCGCGTCGGCCGCCACCGGACTGATCAACGACATCAGGTGCAGACATTCGCCCGGCCCATGCCAATGCGGCAGCGCGACCGGCAGCACCGTGACGCCGAGCGGCGCGAGGATCGCGGCGAGTTGGCGGATTCCTTCGTCGTTCGTCCGGTAGCCGCGCCCGACCGCCAGCGTCCGCGCGTCGAGCCAGAGCGTGTCGCCCCCTTCGACCGTGCCCGGCGCTTCGATCCGACCGAGGATCGGGATGCCGAGCGCGCGATAGGTCGCTTCGTGCATGGCGACTTCCGGCAGGCGAAGTTCTTTCCCCGGCCGCAGCAACACCGCGCCCCGATTGGTCATGATGCTCGGGTCGTAGGCGAAGATCGCGTCGAGCGCGCCCGGTTCGTCCGGTCCGGCTTCGATCGTCTCGATCCCGCCGTCGATCAGGATTTGGCGGAACGCCGCATGCTCCGCCTCAGTCGCCGCCACATCGACGAGGCGTGGATAGCCGAAGGCGCTCGCCTGCTCGATCGCTTGCGGCGGCGCCGGCTTGCGGACGATGACGGTCCGCAACGGCGCGGCCATCGATTGACACCCGAAACGCCGGACGGCGGGCGCGGTTTGCATCGTGAACGTTCTCCTCCGGGCGCGGCCCGGAACGATCGATCGCGTGTCGTGGCGCCGGGATCGTAGCATGGTTCCGGCGAGCGCCGAGGTCGCGGCGCGGTCGCACTCACATCATTGGCGCATCGGCGCTGAAATGATCGAGGCTTGTGTCTCGTCGCCGCGCGGCGTCTTTAGCGCCGCGCTGAGTCAATAACCCGGCTGAAGCCGGCTGGTGTTGAGCCGTAGGTCGCAGGTGTATTCGATTTTTCAGCGCAATTCAAATGATCATAACCCGGGCCAAATGCGACATGTTATCGTCCAATCGCCAAGCCGGCTTTAGCCGGGTTATTGGATTAGCCCGGCGTCTTTAGCGCCGGGCGAGGCGAACGCGGCGCCAAGCTTTGGGAGCCGCCCTACAAATCGACAGGCTGCCCGCTCGCCGCCGAACGCTGGATCGCGTCGACGATCCGCGTCGCCGCCACCCCGTCTTCGCCCGTCGCCAGCACCGGCCGATCGTAGAGGACCGCGTCGGCGAATTGCGCGATCGCTTCCATCACGAAGCCGCCGATTCGTAGATCGCTGGTCGGCGTCGCGCCCAGCACGTCGCCGTAACTCAGCCG
>JAICJJ010000085.1 GCA_025928535.1 Thermomicrobiales bacterium | reverse complement strand
TCTCCATGCGTCCATCGTCTCAAAACTTGGCGATGGACGCAAGTATCAAAACGTTGATTGTGAAACGGCTTTTGAAACACCGGGGCCCGCCTAATGCGCGACGGAACCCGGGCCGCTCCCGACCGTCTCAAAAACGAGGGTTTTCGAGACGCAGGGGGGCAGCCGCCCTGGGGGGTGCAACAGCCTGGCGGGTTCTGGGAACCAGTGTCCGCCGACGCGAATGCGTCCAGCGACGCGTCGGATCCGCCAATCACGTGACCGGGAGCCGAACGTGTCCGGCTCCCGGTTGGTGCGGAGTATCCCGCGCTCGCCGCTCGTTTCCGGCCGGCGGGATCGACCGCCAGGGCCACCGACCTCAGGCGGCCGGCGTCGCGGCCGACGGCCCCATCTGACTCGGGCTGATGATCGCGTTGAGGACCACCACCGGCTCGCTCCCGGCGTTGCTCAATGTGCCGCCGACGTTGGGCGGCCCGACGACCGCATCGCCCGCCTGCAAGGTCGCCGTCGTTCCGGCCGGAATTTGCTCCGTCGCCGGCATCGCCATCGTTCCCGGCGTCGCCATGGCGTTCATGGCGCCGGCGCGCGTCACGGTCAAGGGCCCGTCGAAGCGCATCGTGAGCGTGCCCGACTCGATGTAGGCCAGCGTCAGCGATGGATCATTCGGGTCGATCGGCACGCTCGCGCCGGGCGCCACCGTGAAGCGGATGAGGAGCAGGTCGGCCGGCGCCGCCGGCAGCGTATCGACGTGGCCGAGGCCGAGGGGTTGGGCGCTGACGCCGGGCGGCATCGCATCGGCGGCCGGCGTGGCCGTTTGGGCGCGAGTGAGCCCGAATACTGGACCGAACAGGATCAGTCCGAGCAGACCGACCAGGCCGAGCACAAGCGAGAATCTCCAGCGATGCATGATGGATGTCCTTCCCGAGCCCCGGTGGCCCAGCCGCCCATGCGGCCGGGAAAGGAGATGAATGCCCGGCGCTCAGGCGCTGGGACCGCCTGGATTGGGCAGGACGCCAAGCTGCTGCAGAAGGCTGAGTTGGTCGACCACGTCCCAATGCTCGGCCAGCTTGCCGTCGCGCACGACGTGGATGTCGATCCCCGCGATCGCGAAGGAGCATCCGGTGGCCGGCAGGCCGGCGAACGATCCCTGATGGACTCCGTGGTTGATCCAGCGCACCGCCACCCGATCGCCCTCGGCGATCACATCCTCCAGCGTGAAGCGCGGGCGAAAGGCGGCACAGAGCATCGCCACCCGGTCGCGCAGCCCGCTCAAGCCTTCGCCTTGTCCCGGCAAGGGGTTGTGTTCGACGTAGTCCGCGGTCGCCAGCTCGTCCAGCGCGGCAAGTTTGCCCTGGGTGAGCACTTCGTCGTAATACCGGCGGACGATCGCCTTGTTCGCCGTGTCCGTCATGACATCCGCTCCTGCCGATGCTGCCGTTCGCTCGTTCGTCCCGTCCAGCATCCTGGACAGCGTTCGCCAGGTCCACGAACGGACACGTACAGTTTTCGTACAGCGTCTGGAGGATCGCCCCGCGACGGCACATGGGCGAGGTCATGATGGAGCGGCGCGACGCGGCGGACTTCGGTTGGTTGCTCAAACGACGGCGTCGCGCGGCGGGGCTGACCCAGGAAGGGCTGGCGGAGCAGGCCGGCTTCAGCCCGCACTACATCAGCATGCTCGAACGCGGCGTGCGGCTGCCGCCGCCGGTCACGGTCGATCTGCTGGCCGACGCGCTGGCGTTGACGCCGGACGAACGGCGCGCCTGGCAGGATGCCGTGCCGCTGCCGCCGACCTCGGCAGCGAGCCCACGGACCCTGCGCGCGCCGGTGCCGCCGCTGCTCGGCCGGGAGCGCGAGTTGGCGCGCATTGCGGCCCTGCTGCGACCGGAGAGCGTGCGCCTGCTCACGCTCACCGGACCGGGCGGGGTCGGCAAGACGCGCCTCGCCGAATCGGTCGTGACCGAGATCGCGGACGCGTTTCCCGGCGGCTGCGTCGTCGTCGACCTGTCCCCGATCACGGATGCCGCCGCGGTCCTGCCGTCGATCGCCCGCGCCCTCGGGATCCGGGATGTTGGTCGCGGCGCGCGGCGCGACCGGATCATCCGGGTCCTCGGCGGTCCACCCCGGCTCCTGCTGCTCGACAGCGTCGAGCGGGTCCTGGCGGCCGCGCCCGTGATTGCGCAGCTCCTCGACGCCTGTCCGGACCTGACGGTGCTGGCGACGAGCCGGGCGCCGCTGCGGCTGCGAACAGAGCAGGAGTTTCCGCTGGAACCATTGGCGCTGCCGGCGCTGGCGCGCGATCGCCCGTCGGCCGACCTTGCCGCCGTGCCGGCGGTTGCACTCTTCCGGCAGCGAGCCCAACTGGTCGCGCCGGAACTCGCGATCGCCGAGGATGATCTGGCGCTCGTCGCCGCTATCTGCCGCCGCCTCGACGGCTTGCCGCTCGCGATCGAACTGGCCGCGGCCCGGCTCACGCATCTGTCGCTGCCAGCGCTCCATGATCGGTTGGCGAACCGGCTGCAGCTCTTGACGGGGGGACCGCGCGACTTGCCGCTCCGGCAGCAGCGGATGCGCGACACGATCGCCTGGAGCGTCGATCTGCTCGCGCCCCACGAGCAGCGTCTCTTCGCCGCGCTGTCGGTCTTCGTCGGCTCCTGGAGCTTGGGTGCGGCCGCCGCCGTCGACGCTGACGAGCACGAATCGTCAGATGTCGTGGACGACCTGCGCGCCCTCGTCGAGCAGAGCCTCGTCGTGGCGCTCGGCGGCGGTGCCGACCCCCGGTATCGGATGTTGGACACGATCCGGGATGATGCCGCCGAGCGGTTGGCGACGACCGGCCAGTCCGCGCCGACGCAGCGGCGGCATGCCGACTACTTTCTTCAGCTCGCGGAGGAGGCCGAGCCGGCGCTGCAGGGCGCGGGGCAGGACGTCTGGCTCCGACGACTGGCCGACGAGCACGACAACTTGGGCGCCGCACTGGCTTGGTTGCTCGTGCACGGGGAGGCGACGCGGGCGCTGCGCCTGGCGGGGGCGCTCTGGCGGTACTGGCAGCAGCAGGGCGAGGTGCGGGTGGGGCGACGCTGGCTGGACGACGCCTTGGCGGCCGCGCCGGCCGCGCCGCTTGCCGTGCGGAGCAAGGCGCTGTGGGGCGCGAGTTGGCTGGCGTTGCAACAGGGCGACTACGCGCGCGCCCGGGTCCTCAGCCAGGAGTTGCTCGCGTTAGCCGGGGCGCAGGACGATCCGCAGGGGAGGCGCGATGCGCTGACCGGCCTCGGCATGGCGGCGCTGGAAGAAGGCAAGACCGGTGAGGCCCTGCCGCCCCTGTGCGAGGCGCTCGCCCTGGCCCGCGGCCTTGGACCAAACTGGCGCCTCGCCGCGTCGTTGCTCAATCTGGGTCTGGCGACAATGCATGCCGGGGATCTGGCTGGCGCGGAACTCCTCCTGCAGGAGGCGCTGGCGGCCTTTGCGGCGTTGGGGGACGCGGCGTTCGCGGCGCGGACGCGCCACTATCTCGGCTACGCCGCTTTACTGGCGGGCGATCCGGCTGCAGCCAGCGACCAGTTCCGCCAAAGCCTCGAGGCTGCATGGGCGCAGCAGGAGCCGACGGGAACCGTCGAGGGCCTGGAAGCGGTGGCGGCGGCGTGCGCGGCGACCGGACGCGACGAACTCGGCGCGCAATTGGCGGCCGTCGCCGCGGCGTGGCGGGACGAGACGGGCGTCGAAGCGCATGCCTTCGATCACGCGGTCGCCCAGCGCTATCTCAACGCCAGTCGCATCAAGCTGGGTGATGCGGCGTGGGACGCGGTATGGGGCGAAGGCCACATCATGCCGCTGGCGACCGCGGTCGAGCAGGCACTGCAAAGGGACGACTAGGCCGCGCATCCCGCTCGCCCACACCGCTGCTGCGGGGGCGACGGGAACCCGGCGTCGAAACCGGGCAACTCCGGGTCCAGCAAGGCCTGAAAACAAGGGTCGGGGGAGTTTTTCAACACACTGGCGCGTTATGGGAACCGGCGGGCTGCGCATCGTTGTCCCCTACGGCGCGCTCAGCCGGAATGATCGCCACTCAGTGCCTGGTTGACGATGGTCAGCAACGGGTCGAGGTCGAACGGTTTCGGCCGGAAGGCGACGCCGGCTGGGATCGTCCCCGGCGCAATGGCGCGGCGCAGGCTGGGCGGCAGCGTCGGGTCGTGGCGCCGTCGGTGCGTAATGGTTCGCCGCGGCAACGTTACGACGCGCTTCGATCCGGCTCCTCGAACTTCGGGCGGCCGTGGTGGGATCGGCGCGCAGCGAAGCGGCGGGGCGATCGGTCCGGCGGCCAATCCCCGCACCGACCCGGATTCCGCCCGGTGCGCTGGTTTGTTGCCCTGGTGGCGCGCCCGTGCGACGAGCGCCGGAGCGACGTCGGCGTGAGAGGACGACGGTGAACGACGAGCAGCAGACGACCGGCGCGACGCAGCCGGTCGTCTACCTTCAGCCGATCACCCCGGTCCGGGCGATGGCGATCACCCTCTCCGTGTTGTTCGTCCTCGGCGCCGTCTGGCTGGTGATCCAGATTCGCGAAATCGTCCTCCTGCTGATTCTGGGCATCCTGCTCGCGGCCGCGATCGAACCGGTCGTCAATCGGCTGCGGCGGGCCGGGCTTTCGCGCGGACAATCGATCCTCGTCGTCTACGCGGCGATCGTGGTCGCCGTCGCGGCGCTGCTGGCGTTGGTCGTGCCGCCGCTCTACCAGCAAGGCGCTGGATTCGTCACCCACATACCGGAATTTCTGACCCGCTTTCGGGAGCAGGCGGAGACGAGTTCTAATCCCGCGCTGCGGAGCGCTGGCGCCCGCTCGATCGACCGGGCGATGGCGCTCTACGATTCCTGGCTGAAAAATCCGCCGATTCAGGCCGTGCAGGTGACGCAGGCGATCGGGTTTCTGACGTCATTCGTCGGTATCGTCTTCACCACCTTTTCGGTCCTGATCGTCGCCTACTACTGGATGACGGAAAAAGGGATCATCAAGCGGCTGGTGCTCGGCCTCGTGCCGCTCGCTCGACGCGACCGCGCGCATCGACTCTGGGACGAGATCGAGTTGCGGCTCGGCGGCTGGGCGCGCGGCCAACTCGTGCTGATGGCGGCGATCGGCATCTCAGCGACGATCGCCTATTTCGCGCTCGGGCTGCCGTTCTGGTTTCTGCTCGGCATCTGGTCCGGACTGACCGAGTTGATTCCGTTTATCGGCCCTTGGCTCGGCGGCGGTCTCGCCTTCATCGTGGCGCTGACCGATTCGTGGCAAAAGGCGGTCGCGGTGGCCGTCGTCGTCTTCTTGTTGCAGCAACTCGAAGGATCGGTGCTCGTGCCGCGGGTGATGAAAAACGCGGTCGGGCTGACGCCGCTGGCCGTCATTCTGGCGATCCTGATCGGCGGGGCCTTGCTCGGCCCGCTCGGGGCCTTGCTGGCGATTCCGGTGGCGGCCGCCGTCCAGGTGCTGGTGGTCGACCTCCTGCGTGAACGGGAAGACGCCGACGACGCGGCCGAACCGGCGCTCGCCGTCTCCGTGGCGACGGTGCGGGTCGAAGCGGCGGGGCGAGACGCGGACGCGGCGCGGACGGATGGGAGCCGCGACGCCGGGGAGCGGCCGGCGGCGGTCACTATTGCGGCGGCGACGGTGCGGCCGCCCGATCGATCCGGGTGAGCGATGGAGGAGAGGTAAGGGATGGATGGGGAGCCCGCGCCGGAAACGACGGCGCGCCAGACCGTGGCGGCGCTGTTCGATGACACGATGGACGCCGAGCAGGCGTTGGCGGCGTTGCGGAAGGACGAATCGACCGAGCGGGTCTCGCTGATCGTCCGCAGCGCGATAACTGGGGACGAGCGGCAGCCGGTCGAACTGGCACGGACGCTGGTCGCCAACGCGCTTGAGGCGGTCGGCGCCTGGCTGTCGGGGCTGGCCCAACTGGTCGTTCCCGACTGCGGCGAATATCTGGTCGCCGGTCCGCTCGGCGCGGCGCTCGTGGCGGCCGGAGCGCCGACGGCCGGCGCCGCCGCTGGCGTGGAGCGCGTCTCGCGCGGGGGAACGTCGCCGCAGCCCGATCTGGTGCGCGGCGTCCTGACCTCGTTCGGCTTCGGCGGTGACGAAGCGACTTATCTGGAACGGCGGCTCGAAGCGGGCGCGGCGCTGATCGCCGTCACCGACGATCGACACGACGCCGTGCAAGAGGCGCGACGGCTCTTCGCCGATCACTCCGCCGTCTATCTCGGCGTGGCTCGGACCGACGAACGGCTCGTCGAGCAGGTCGAGGCGTTGCTGGCCGGCACGCCGCGGCTGATTCCGTCCGGCGACGTGATCATCGCCGACGCGGTCGCGCCGCTGCGTCACGCGTCGGATCCGGAGGCGCCGCCGGCGGTCGCCGCGCTGATCGGGCGGCCGGTGCTCGACGAGCGGGACGAAGCGGCCGGCGACATCGACGACGTGTTGTTCGAAGCGCCGGCGGTCGATGCCGCGAAGCCCGTGCTGCGCTACCTGATCGTCGGGACTGGGGGCCTGCTTGGGTTGGGTCGGAAGCGGGTGGCCGTGCCGGCGTCGATCACGGCTACGATGGAAGATGGCCGCATCGGCGTCGCCGCCAGCGCGGAGGCGATCCACAACGCGCCCGCCTACGACAAGGAGCCGTTCAGCCGGCGCGACGAGCAGGAGACGCATCGGCACTTCGGCACGGCGCCCTACTGGGAGGCCGACCGCGCCAGCCGTGCGGCGAACCGGATCGGCGCGGCGGCCGTGCCCAGCACGGAACCAGGCGGTTGAGCGCGCGCACGCTGGATCGGCGGGACGGGGCGGGGAATCGTCACCGCCGATGCCACGGCGCTTGGCATCCATGATGCGTCAAGACGCGCCATGAACGCCTTGCTCCACTTTCCGCTCGCCGATCTGCCCGTCGTCTTCGCCGTGGTCGGCGAACATCGCGACGATCCGACGTGGTTGTTGCTCCTCGGCAGCGACGGACAACACTACGCCTACCGCCTGCTCGATGGCTCCGTGCTCGCCACCGACCCGGACGACGCCTGGCGCTTCGATGGCGCACGGCCGTCGCTCGATGCGTTGACCGCCTAAGGTCCGACGAACCGAGCGCGCCAGGAACGCGTCAGTTCACGGTCGGCCGCGGCAACCTGGCTACCGTCGCTCCGGCCCGCAGTCCCGCATCGAAGGCGACCCGGCGTCCCCGCGCCGCCCCGCCAATTTCCAACATGCGTCAGCCCGATCCGGGCGTGCGGTCGCACAAAGGACTCTTTGGGTCATGGTCGCTCGCGCGTTGGTTGGCCCGGAGGTGTGCGCGGGTTTCGGTGTTGCACAAGCGGTGGCGATCTGGCGGATGGCGGGCACACCGAATCGTTCTTGCGCGCGTTCGGGCTACCTGAGCGTTGGGAAGGCGACCGCGTCGCCCTGCAGGCGCTGGCCCAGACGGATCAGCAGGCCGCCCAGCTGGCGACGGCCGAGGTGTTCGCCATGCCGCGTGGCCACAGGGTGCCGCCGCCACGCCGGGGCCCGGCGAACGACGCCGGCATCGGCCAGCAATTCCTGCCGATAGGCCTCTGCGACGAGGAACAGGGAGGTGGGTTGACGTTGCATGACGAACTCCTTGCCGGCAGTCGCATCTCAGGGGTGGCGAGCACGGTTCGAGCATGCGTCGCCGCGCCTGGCGCATCTGCCGACTGACGGATTTCGGTTGGCGGTGGCGACCCGGCTGGTCTACGTCGCTGACGGAGACGGCGGCGGAGCAGTACAGAGGTCCGACGGATCAGGCGCGACGAGCCCCGCGCGGGCGGCGTGGGCGGCCGCTTCCGCGGAAGGAGCCCGCGATGCCGACCGCCAAGCCGTCCTCTCTCCCGAACCCGCAGCCAACCACCCCGAAAAACTACGAACAGGCCAATCTGGCCGCCAGCGATCTGTCTGGCGCAGAGTTGCCCAAGGCCAACCTGCGCCACGCCACGCTCAAGGAGACGAACCTGGCGGAAGCGAATTTGGCCGGCACCGACTTGACGGCGGCCAACCTCGGCGCGGCCGATCTGCATGACGCCACGCTGACCGAGGCGACGCTGGAGGGGGCCGATCTGCGCGATGCGGATCTGCGGGGCACCGATGTGCGGGGCGCGATGTTGAGCGACGCCAAGCTGGATCGGGCGAAGCTGGAGGGAGCGCAGGGCGTGCCGCCGGAGCCGGACAGTGAACAGGCGACCGACTAATCACCGCCACGCGGTGGTCGACAATGGACCTCGCGGCAATCAGCAACGCGTCTCTGCCGCGCGATCACGCGTTCTCCTCTGCGCCTGAACGACGCCGACCGGACGTCCATCTGGCCGGTTTCGTTTGTCGGTCGATGAGGAGCCCTTGGCGTCGCGTTGTCAGCTCCAGGGGTTGGCGCGCGCCGAACCGGGCAACGACTGCTTTGTTGATCGCACCAGCGCCGGCGCCGCGGGGGGCCCGGGCGCCCGCGGCGCCGCCGCGCCCCCCCCGCCCCCCCGCCGCCCCCCGGGGGGGGGCCACGCCCCCGCGGTGTGCGCGCGCCCGCCCCGTTGCCGCCGCCCCCGGGGGGGGGGGGCCGTGGGGCCGGGGGCGCCGGGGCCCCCCGCGGCGCCGGCGCTGGTGCGATCAACAAAGCAGTCGATGCCCGGTTCGGCGCGCGCCAACC
>JAICJJ010000320.1 GCA_025928535.1 Thermomicrobiales bacterium | reverse complement strand
GTCGGGCAACGTGGCGCCCGGCGCCGTTTCGTTGCCGAGCACGAGGAGCCCGAGTTGGTGAACGACCTCCCGATGCAGTCCGCGCCGGAGGTCCGGCGCGCCGTGCCTTGCCACAACGGATCGACCTAGCGTTGAATCGACGGATTCATGTTATTGTATGATGATTAGGTGTCGATCATAGCGAGGGCGGCGCGGGCTGTCAAGCCCTTGCCGATGCCCACGCAGGGCCTATGCGCCAGTGCGAAGGGGACCGAGGACGAGGGCGACGGCCTGCTCGGGGTGCTGACGGTGGGCACGCAAGCGCGCGGGGACGCGGCGCACCCCAGCAAGGCGCCGCAGATTGACCGTGGCATCACGCAGCCAGGCCAGCACGGTTGGCTCCGGTCCGACGTGGAGCAGACTGGCGTCCTCCCCGAACGGGACGGCTTTGCGGCGATGCAAGCGATTCTCGATGCTCCCGTGGCGCACAAGCCCTGGGATGTCAGCCGCCACGTCTTGACAAATCGTCGTTTGGCCCGTTATGGTCGGAACTGCGACGGCGCAAGGGATCGCAAGGTCGCGTTCGCCTGCTTTTACTGGGGAACGTCTCGTCATGGTTGTCGTTCCGAAACGACGCTTCCGTACCCGTACCAGCCGAACGGGCGCGCCCCGTTCGGCATAAGCGACAACGGCGCCAGCGGCTGGCGTCGGGGTTCGGTTCGGCATCGCGTTTCAGGAGATCGACGCCGTGCATGCGTGGGACGTTCCGGCTCTTCCCGGTGAATTCATTCCGAAAAAGGTCGCCCTCGCCTATTCGGGCGGGCTCGACACCTCCTGCATCATTCCCTGGCTGAAAGCGCGCTACGGCTGCGAGGTGATCGCGGTCGCGGTCAATGTCGGCCAGCCGGACGATCTGTCGTCGATCGAAGCGAAGGCGCTCGCCAGCGGCGCGTCGAAGTGCTACGTGATCGACGCCCGCGAAGAATTTCTCCAGGAATACGCCTTCCCGACGCTGCGCGCCGGGGCCGTCTACGAGCGGAAATATCTGCTCGGCACCTCGATGGCGCGGCCGGTCATCGCCAAACATCAGGTCGAAATCGCGCTCCTCGAAGGGTGCGACGCCTTCGCCCACGGCTGCACCGGCAAAGGCAACGATCAGGTCCGGTTCGAGTTGACGTTCCAGGCGCTCGCGCCGCACCTCGCCGTTATCGCGCCGTGGCGGATGTGGCAAATCCGCTCCCGCGAAGACGCGGTCGATTACGCCGCCGCCCACGGCGTGCCGGTCGTCGCCACCAAAGCCAAGATCTACTCGGTCGACGGCAACCTCTGGCATCTCTCGCACGAAGGCGGCGCGATCGAAGACCCCTGGAACGAGCCGCCCGCCGACGCCTACGGCCTGACGGTCGACCCGGCCGACGCGCCGGACGAGCCGGCCTACGTGACGATCACGTTCGAAGAAGGTTGGCCGGTCGCGATCGACGGCGAGCGGATGAACGCCATCGAGATGGTCGCCGCGCTGAACGATCTCGGCGGCCGCCACGGCGTCGGTCGGGTCGATCTGCTCGAAAACCGCCTCGTCGGGATGAAGAGCCGCGGCATCTACGAGACGCCCGGCGGCACGATCCTGTCGACGGCCCATCGCGAACTGGAGCATCTGACGCTCGACAAGTTGACGATGCGCGAAAAAGACCGACTCGCCCTCACCTACGCCGACCTCGTCTACACTGGGCAGTGGTTCTCGCCGCTGCACGAGGCGCTCGACGCCTTCGTCGACAAGACGCAGGAACCGGTGACCGGCGAGGTCCGGCTGAAGTTGTACAAGGGTCATTGCGACGCGGTAGGGCGGCGGTCGCCGTACGGCCTCTATCGCGAAGACCTCGCCACCTTCGGCGCCGACGACGTCTATCGGCAGGCGGACGCCGAAGGCTTCATCCGACTCTTTGGTCTGGGGCAGAAGGTGGCCGCCGCGCGCGGCCGGCGGCTCCAGGAGCAGGATCTGGAGGTCTCGCGATGATCGCGATCAGGGAGCGCAGGCCGGAGGATCCCTCCCGCTCTCCGCTCCGGCGGCCGGCGCGTCGGTCCCGTCCGACGCGCTGACGGCCGCCGAGACGCGGATCGATCAGCGCTTTGCCGCTCAACCCAGTTCCTCTGGTCCGTCGCCGCGCCCATTGACGCGCGCCGGCGCGGATCGCGACCCGCGTTGACGGGGAGGAGTACGGGAGCCGTTCGCACAAGCGACCCGGGGATGGTGGAAGCCCGGGACTGGCGAATCGCCCCGGAACGCGCCCCCGAGCGGCCGGCCGAAGAAAGCCGATCGCGGCAAGTAGGCCCGGGTGGTTGGCCACCACGTCTCCAACAGCCAAGAGATGCGCGCCGCCGCACGTCGCGGCCGTCAACGCGCAAGAAGGGTGGTACCGCGGGAGCCGACGCCTCTCGCCCCTTCCCGCCGGTCTGGACCGATGGTCCGTTTCCGACCGGCGACCGGCGTCTCACCGACGTCAGGAAGCGAAGGGAGCGAACCATGTACGAAGCGTCCGCCCGGTCCGCCCAGACCGCGCCCGATCTCAAGCCGGTCGCGCCAGCCGCCGATCTGCTCGCCGGCTGGGAGCCGCGCGTCGTCTCGCTCGGCGGCGTCCTCACGAAACCGGCGTCGTTCACCATCTCGACCCGCTTGCGGGGCCGAAGCGTTCTGACCGACGTCGATCTGACGCCGGACGAAATCGGCGAGGTGCTCGAGACCGCCGCCCGCCTCAAGGCGCTGCGGCGCTCCGGCCAGCCGCATCCCTATCTGGCCGGCAAGAGCCTCGGCATGATCTTCCAGCACCCGAGCACGCGGACCCGCGTCGCCTTCGAAGCGGGCATGGCCCAACTCGGCGGGCAGGCGATCTTTCTCGGCGTCAACGACTTGCAGATCAAGCGGGGCGAAACGATCGCCGACACCGCGATCGTCCTCAGCCGCTACGTCGATGGCCTCGTCGCCCGCGTCGCCAGCCACAAGGATCTCGAAGAACTCGCCGGCAACGCTTCGATTCCGGTCCTGAACGGCCTGACCGACCGCGCCCACCCGATGCAGGCGCTGAGCGATCTGCTGACGCTGCAGGAACAATTCGGCGAATTGAAAGGGCTGAAACTCGCCTATCTCGGCGACGGCAACAACATGTGCCACTCGCTGCTGCTTTCCGGCGCGGCGATGGGCGTCAGCGTGTCGGTCGCCGCGCCCGCCGGCTACCAACCCGATCCCGACGTGGTCAATCAGGCGACGTGGTTGGCGGCCGCCAGCGGCGCCGGCAACACGGTCGCGGTCACCGATGACCCGTTCGCGGCGGTCACCGGCGCGGACGCCGTCTACACCGACGTCCACGTCAGCATGGGCCAGCACAACGGCGCGGCGCGGGCGGTCGCGCTGTCACCCTACAAGGTGACGACCGAGATCATGGCCGCGGCCAGTTCATCCGCCGTCTTCATGCACTGCCTGCCGATGCACCGCGACGAAGAAGTCGCCGCCGCGGTGGCCGACGGGCCGCAATCGATCATCTTCGATCAGGCGGAGAACCGGCTCCACCTGCACAAGGCGATGCTGCTCCACACCCTGTGCGGCGCGCATGGCGATTGGTGATGAAGCCGTGACCGCCACGACGACGCGCCAACCCGACCACGACGCCCAACTGGCGACGATTCTGCGCGAATCGCCGGGCGGCGCGGCGACCGCCTCGCTCGCCGGGCGGAGCGTCTTGTCCGATCTCGATCTTTCGGCCGCCGAGATGGCCGGGCTGATCGAGACGGCGCTCTGGCTGAAAGCGCTGCGGGACGCCGGGACGCCGCATCCGCTCCTCTTCGGCAAGACGCTCGGCATGATCTTCCAGCATCCGAGCACGCGAACGCGCAACGCGTTCGAAGCCGGCATGGAGCAACTTGGCGGCCACGCGACCTTTCTCGGCGTCAACGATCTGCAATTGACGCGGGGCGAAACGCTGCCCGACACCGCCCACATCATGAGCGGCTACGTCGACGGCATCGCCGGCCGCTTCGCCCGGCAAGCCGATCTCGAAGCGTTCGCGTCCGGCGCGACCGTGCCGGTCTACAACGGCCTGACCGAACGCTTCCACCCGATCGAAGCGTTGAGCGATCTGCTGACCTTGCGGGCACGGTTCGGCGATCTACGGGGCTTGCGGCTGGCCTACGTCGGCGACGGCAACAACGTCTGCCATTCGCTGCTGCTGAGCGCGGCGACCTGCGGGCTCGACGTTGCCGTGGCCGCTCCGATTGGATTCCAGCCCGATCCGGAACTCGTCGCCACCGCGCGGAAGCGCGCCGACGCCGCCGGCTCGACCATCACGTTGACCGACGATCCATTTGCCGCCGTCGCCGACGCCG
>JAICJJ010000568.1 GCA_025928535.1 Thermomicrobiales bacterium | reverse complement strand
GGCGCTTCTCGAAGGACGCATCAGGTCGATCGACTTGGTCGAGGCGACGCTGGCCCGCATCGCCGACACTGACTCCCAGGTGCACGCCTACGTCGCCGTCTTCGCCGAGCAAGCCCGACAGGCGGCGCGCCAGGCCGACCGGGAAATCGCGGTCGGCCGCCTGCGCGGCCCGCTGCACGGCATCCCGATCGCGGTCAAGGATCTTTGCCACCTGCGGGACGCGCCGACCGGCGCGGGCTCCCGCGCCATGACCGGCTTCGCGCCGGGTTTCGACGCGACGGTCGTGCGCCGCCTGCTCGACGCGGGCGCGATCATCGTCGGCAAGACCGTCACCCACGAGTTCGCCTACGGGGTCAACACCCCGCCAACGCGCAATCCCTGGGACCCCGCCCGCTATCCGGGCGGTTCGAGCGCCGGTTCCGGCGTCGCCGTCGCCGTCCGCTCGGCGTTCGGCGCGATCGGCACCGACACGGGCGGGTCGATCCGCATTCCGGCGGCGATCGAGGGGATCGTCGGCCTCAAGCCGACCTATGGGCGCGTCAGCCGGCATGGCGTCGTCTCGCTCGGCACGTCGCTCGACCATGTCGGCCCGATGACGCGGACGGTCGAAGACAACGCCATCCTGCTGCAGGCGATCGCCGGGCATGACCCCCTCGATTTCGGCAGCGCCGACGTCCCGGTTCCCGATTTTCGCGCCGGCCTGCACGATGGCGTCGATGGCATGGCGATCGGCGTCGATCGAGCGTATTTCTTCTATGACGGGGTGACGGAGGATGTTCGACGGGCCTCCGAGGACGCGCTTGACACGCTGCGCGGGCTCGGCGCACGGATCGTCGATGTTCGTCTGCCGGAACTCGCGATCTCCTCCGAAACCTTGATGACGATCATGGCGGCCGAGGCGAGCGCTTACCATCGCCGACGCCTGCGGGAGCGGCCGGGCGACTACGACCCCGCGACGCGCCTCTCGCTCGAACTCGGGGAGTTCATTCCCGCCACCCACTATCTGGTCGCGCAGCGGGCGCGGGCGGTGATCCGCGGCCGGATGGCGAACCTGTTCCGTGCTCACCACCTCGATGCGATGGTTTCGCCGACCATGCCGATGACCGCGGCGCTCTTGACCGATCTCATCCAGCCACGTCCCGATTGGCCGTCGGAGACACCGATGCTCTCCTGTATTCACCACTCGTTTTCGGCGAATCTGACCGGACAGCCGGCGCTGTCAGTGCCGTGCGGCGTCTCGGCCGAGGGCCAGCCGATCGGCGTCCAGTTTCTGGGCCGGCCGTTCGACGAGGCGACGATCTTTCGCCTGGCGCGCGCCTATGAAGCGACCACGCCGTGGACGGCGCTGAAGCCTGATCTATCGACGGAGCGGTCTTGAAACGACGATCGCCGAGACGATTTCGGCCGGGCCTCGCGATTCAAGCAGACGCGAACGCCGGCATCACCGCCCGCGCAAACGTCTCCATCCGCTCCACGACCACCGAACCGTCGGGCGAATTGAACAGGCACACGATCTCGTCGGCGCCCGCCTGCCGATACTCGGTCAACTGCGCGCGCACCTCGTCCGGGCTGCCGGCGATGGTCCGCATGCGGCCGACGGCAAGCGCCTCGCCGCCTGACCCGAACGCGATCGGCAACCGGGGGGCGATCACCGGCGCCGCACGTCCGGCCGCCGCGGCCGTCGCCCGGACCAGCGTCGCGTGCGCGGCGAGTTCGTCCGCGCCGATCCCGACCGGATGCCAGCCGTCGCCGCATCGTCCGGCGCGTCGACGCGCCGCCTCCGACGACCCTCCAACCCAAATCGGCGGACCATCCGGTCGAACCGGACCCGGACCGAACGCCACGGGCGGCAGATCGTAGAATGTTCCCTGAAACGGCTCCCCGGGAGTCGACCAGAGATGGCGCCAGAGCCGGAGCGTCTCGTCGAGATGCGCGCCACGACGGCGGAACCGCGCGCCGGCATCGAGCATCCGGAATTCTTCCTCGCTCCAGCCGGCGCCGACGCCGACGATCAGGCGGCCGCCGGCAAGCCGATCGAGCGTCGCCAACTCCTTGGCGAGGATCACCCCGTTGCGCTGCGGAACCACGATCACCGACACGCCAAGTCGCACCCGGTTCGTCAGGGGAGCGACGTAGGCGAGCGTCAGCAACGGCTCGAGGATTTCCGCGTAGGGGCCAGCCTGGTCCGGCGGCAAGACGACATGATCGGTCGTCCAGACCGAGTCGAATCCGCGTCGGTCGGCG
>JAICJJ010000373.1 GCA_025928535.1 Thermomicrobiales bacterium | reverse complement strand
CGTGAATGTCGTCGCCGGTCGCGTGCCGCGGCGTTCGACCGGCGAATTCACGCGGCGATCAGGCGCCGGGCGTTGCGCAGGCGTTCCCAGGTCGCCAGCGCCTGGGCCACCACCTGATCCATGGTGTAGTAGCGGTAGGTGGCGAGTCGGCCGACGAAGGTCACGCCGGGAACCGCTTCCGCCAGCGCCTGGTACGCCTTGTACAACTCGGCATTTTCGCGGCGCGGCACGGGGTAGTAGGGGTCGCCGTCGGCGCGGGGATATTCGTAGACGATTGTCGTCTTCGGATGGGTTTGCCCGGTCAGGCGCTTGAATTCGGTGATCCGCGTGAAGTCGTACTCGTTCGGGTAGTTGACCGTGCCGACCGGCTGGAAGGTCGGCGCGTCGATGGTCTCGAAGCGGAATTCGAGCGAGCGATAGGGCAACTTGCCGAGCCGGCAATCGAAAAAGTCGTCGATCGGCCCGGTGTAGATGACTTGCCGGTGCGGGATGACGTCGGCGATCTCGCGATAGTCCGTGTTGAGCATCAGCTTGATGTTCGGGTGGGCGAGCATTCGCTCGAACATCCGGGTGTAGCCGTGGAGCGGCATCGCCTGATAGCGGTCGGCGAAATAGCGGTCGTCCCGGTTGGCGCGGGTTGGAATGCGCGCCGTCACCTGAGCGTCGAGTTCGGACGGGTCAAGCCCCCACTGCTTGCGGGTGTAGCCGCGAAAGAACTTGTTGTAGAGATCGCGCCCGACCTTGCTGACCACGGCGTCTTCGGCGGTGCGAATTTCCGCGCGCGACTCGGCGACCGACGCGAACCACTCTTCCAGTTCGAACGCGCTGAGGGCGAGTCCGTAGAGGCGGTTGACCGTGTCGAGGTTGATCGGAATCGGCAGCAACTGGCCATCGACCTGGGCCAGCACCCGATGCTGATAGGGCCGCCAGGCGGTGAATTGCGAGAGATAGGCGAAAATCTCCGGCGCATTGCAGTGGAAGATGTGCGGCCCGTACCGATGGACCAGGACGCCGGCGTCGTCGTAGTGGTCGTAGGCATTGCCGCCGATGTGCGAGCGTCGATCGACGATCAGGACCTTGAGGTCGTCCTGGCTGGCCAGGCGCTCGGCCAGCACGCTGCCGGCGAATCCCGCGCCGACGATCAGATAGTCGAACACGCCGCCTCCTCCGCCCAACTGCCCGCCCGGTCGCCCGCCCCGTCGTCATCCTGAGCGACAACACCATCGTCATCCTGAGTCGTCATGCCGCGGGGCGGCGCCATCACGGCATGAAAAACCGAGTTTTTCACAGCAGCGTCAGCGCAGGATCTCGGCGCCGCCGGCACGCCGTGACGAGATCCTGCGCTTCGCTCAGGATGACGATGGTCAGGATGACGAGCCTGTGGCGCCGTGTTCGTGTACGAACAACGCTCGCCCCGCGCCGCCAGAGCCGCGTCCATCAGGGCGAGCATGTCGGCCGCGATGCGGTCCCAGGACGCGTCGGACAGGAGTTCGCTCGCACGTTCATTCCGCGCCGCGCGCGCTGCCGGGCATTCGTGCAGCGCGGCTTCGACCGCATGGACGAACGCGGCTGGCCCATCCGCGATGCGCACGACGTCGCCGTAGAGGTCGACGACGTCGGCGATCGAGGTCGAAACGACCGGCTTGCCGCCGGCCAGATATTCGAGCGTCTTGGTCGGCGAGATGAAGCGCGTCGCCGCGTTGTGGGCGAACGGCAGGATGGCGACGTCGAAGCAGGCGAGATCGTTCGGCAGCCGCGCGTTGTCCCGCTTGCCGACCCAGGCGATGTTCGGGCGGCGCGGCAAATCGGCGGCGGC
Source organism: Thermomicrobiales bacterium (assembly GCA_025928535.1). Lineage (GTDB taxonomy): Bacteria > Chloroflexota > Chloroflexia > Thermomicrobiales > UBA6265 > JAICJJ01. The sequence continues at coordinate 2,025 of JAICJJ010000373.1, read as the reverse complement.
GATCTTGGCGACCGGCCCGATCATCGCCTGGGTCCAGTCCGGGCGGTGCGCAGCGACGGCGTCGATCAAGGCGAGATCGATCCGCTCGTCGATGACGCCGTAGAAGCCGACGATCGGCTTTGGGCGGGCGTTCAGATCGGCCGGGCGCGCGATGCCGTTGGCGGCGGCGGCGAAATGCTCGACTTCGACCCCGGAAGGAAAGCAGTGGACGGCGGGATGGCGATGGCGTCGCGCCCGGAAGAGGCTCGGGCCGCCGGCGAAGACGAGATCGGCGCGAGCCAGCAACGACGATTCCCATTCGGCGAGCGCGCTCGGCGCGTGGCGAAAATTCGCCAATTCGTCCATCGCGTCGTAGATGACGAGCCCGCGCGCGAATGCCGCCGGAGCGGCGCCGAGCGCCATCGGCGTGTAGAGCCACACGATCGGCGGCCGTCCGTCATCCAGTTCGGCCAGCACGGGTTCGATCAAATAGGCGATTGCGCCGTTGACGCGCGGTCCGAAACCCCACGATCCGCTCGGCAAGTGTGGCGTCACGACGGTTACCTGACCGAAGGTCGCGATCTCCGCGTGCGCCGATGCGCCGCCGATCTCGGGCTCTTCGACGACGACGACCGGCATCGACTTTGCGAAGCGGGCCATCAGATGCTGTGGCCGTTGCCAGACGAAGTTCCAGCGCAGGTGCGAAAAGCAGACCAGCATCGAGCCGAACCTTTCGGTGTTCTCCGCCCGGCGCTCGGTCCGGCACGACGGCCGATTCCGCGTCGCGAACGCGATGCGGAATGGAATGGCATGCGAAAGCGCGTTGTCGGTCGAAAGAGCCGCGCCCGAACGATTCCCCGCCGCCTGCCGGCGGCATCGGGGAGTCGCCCGGCAGGACGCAGGAACTATGCCAGTCGATCGGTCAGTCGCCGCGAAGCGCCGCCTCCGCCGGCGCCTGTTCGGTGATGACGACGCGGCGGGAGGCGTTGCCGGTGGTCGCCGCGGCGATCTCTTCGAGCGGGAGTTTCGGCACGCGGTCGGCGGTGAGCAAGCCGTTGGTTTCCTGATAGGTGTCGGCGAATTGCGTGTAGCAAAAGCCGCTCAACAGCGAGAGGAAACGGACGGCGGCGAGCAGAGCGGCGTATTCGGCCGCCAGCGCCTCGGGCGTGGCGGCGCGGGAATAGCCCCAACTTTCTCCCCGCCGCTCCGGCGGGGTGTAGGCAATGCCGCCGAACTCGGACAAGACGAGCGGCTGACCGCGATGCGGATGGCCATCGAGCGTCAGGAGCCGACCGGCTTGGTTTTCGCGCCGGAACAGATGGGGAATCTGCTCCGCTTCGGCGTAGCGGCGGCGCAGATGGTCCGGGTTCGGATCGTAATCGTGGATGCCGATGATGTCGGTCGCCGCGCTTTCCCAACCGTCGTTGCCGATCACGGGCCGCGACGGATCGAGCGTCTTGGTGAGGTGGTACAGCGTGTCGATGTAGTGCCGGTGCGCCGGGTTGCTCGGCAGGTCGGGCACGCCCCACGATTCGTTGAACGGAACCCACGTCACGATGCAGGGATGGCTGCGGTCCCGTTCCAGCGCCGCCATCCATTCGCAAGTGAGCCGCTCGACGCTGCGTCGGTCGAACCGATAGGCGCTCGGCATTTCTTCCCAGACGAGAAGCCCGAGCCGATCGGCCCAGTAGTGATAGCGCGGGTCTTCGATCTTCTGGTGCTTTCGGACGCCGTTGAATCCCATCGCCCGTGCCAGTTCGACATCGCGTCGCAGCGCATTCGGCGTCGGCGCCGTCGGGCCAGTAACCCTGGTCGAGGACCAGCCGCAAGCGCAAGGGACGGCCGTTCAGGACGAAGCGGTCGTCCTGAATCGCGACCGCGCGCAGCGCGGTGTAACTCTCGACCTCATCGATGATATCGCCGCGGGCCGTGACGAGGCGGAGCGTGGCCTCGATCAGGTTCGGCGACAGCGGGCTCCAGAGCAACTCGTTGCGGAAATCGTCGATGCCCGGATCGGAGAGGGCGATCTGGCGGTGCACCTCGCCG
>JAICJJ010000096.1 GCA_025928535.1 Thermomicrobiales bacterium | reverse complement strand
GGCCCGTCGCTGACCGTTGCGGCGGCAGCAGCGGCTCCAGTTTCGCCCATTGCGCGTCGGTCAGTTCGTGTCGTCGGATCATCCAGCAAGGCTACCATGCCTTTGCAGACACGCTCTAGTAGCCGTCTCCGGATGACGACCTCCTCGACCAACGCGAGAGTGAACGCGCACTCGATCTTGGCGTCGATCCCATGCGTCGCGGTCGCCAAAGGCCTTTTTTCAACACGCAGCCGCCTTCTCGGAACCAGCCTCCCGATTTTGACGCCCGATCGCGCTCGAAGCCGGTTCCAGATAAAGGCCAAAATCCCTGGTTCTCGGCCCCAGTTTTCCCAATTCGCGGCCGCTCGTCATGCAGGTCTGCCGAGACGGCTCAGAGGACGAGGCGTGCCTGATCACTCAGGCGGAAAGAGAATGACCGGCCGCGCGATCTGCTTCAGATCGACGACCAGGCCTGCGATCACCAACAGCACCGCGTCAGCAGTGGCGGCGGCCGCTTGGTTGAGGCGTCCCAACGCATCCCGATAGCGGCGGCCGAGCGGCGAAGCCGGCACCACGCCCATTCCCACCTCGTTGGACACCAGCGCCAAGGCCAGGCCCTGTGCCCGCGCCTGCCGACAGAGCGCGACGAGCTCCGTCACCGCCGCGTCTTCGATAGTCCTCCATTCGGCCTCCGTCACCGTCGCGGGGTCCCGACCAACGTCGACGCCTTCCACCAACCGATTGCTGAGCCAGACAGTCAGGCAATCGAGCAGCACGAATTCCCCGGGCTGGGCATGCTCGGCGATCGCGGACGCCAGGCGCATCGGCGCCTCGATCGTCCGCCACCCGGCCGGACGCCGCGCCTGGTGCTGGGCGATGCGCGCCGCCAGTTCCGCGTCCAACGCCCGCGCCGTCGCGACATAGAGGACCGCGCGGCCGGAGGCTCGGGCGATCCGCTCCGCCAATGCGCTCTTGCCGCTCCGCACGCCGCCCAGGATGAGCGTGATGTCACTGCCGCCCATGTCGTGTCCTGCTTTGGCTCAGGAACGCCGCCGTTCGCCGCGCCGCTCCCCTTCCGTCCAACCCTCTTGCTCCAGATGCGCGGTGTCGTTGAGCGCTTCGATCGTCAGCGCGCCATCGACCCATCGCAGGCGAGACATCCCGCCGCACTCCAACTGCAATCGCCAGTAGGCCGCCAGCGGAAGTCCGAGACCCAGCGCCAACGCCAATCGCAGCGATCCCGCGTGCCCAACCACCACCGACGGGCGCGCCGGCAGCGCGGCCAGGCGCGCCAACGCGTCGAGCACTCGGCGCGCCGCGTCCCGCCCGGACTCGCCTTCTGGCGGAACATGTACGGTCGGATCCAGGAAAAAGGCGGCGGCCGCCGGATCGGCCGCGACCACCTCGGCATAGGTCCGTCCGCCCCAGTGGCCAAAGTCGAGCTCGCGCAGCGCCGGCCGCACGTGCAGATCCACGCCGCACCGGGCGGCAATGATCGCGCCCGATTCCCGCGCCCGTCGCGCGTCGCTGACCCACACCCCGCCTGGACGCAACGCGGTGAGCCGCTCCGCCAGCGCCGCGATCTGCCGTCGGCCCTCCGGCCGCAGCGACACGTCCGGACCGGGTAGTCGCCGGTCGTCAGGCGCGACCGCCAGCCCGTGACGAACCACAACCAGCAGGCTCGCGGCCGTCGTCACGATCGTCCGGCGTGGGGCGCCACCAGCGCGGCCAAGAGGCACGTCGTTTCGGCGATCACGTCCACCGCTCCGTACGCGTCGCCCGTCAGACCCTCCACGCGGCGGGTCAAAAAGCGCCCGCCGCCGATGGCGACGATGGCGGCGATCAGCATCGCGATGGCGCCGAAGCCGCCGGTCGCCAACGCGACGATGCTCGCCGTCGCCGTGGCTCCGATCACGAGTCGGACAGTGACCCCCGATTTCATGGCAGCCCCGACGCCATCCGGCTGCGCCGACGGGAAGAACCCAAGCGCCAGCGTCATCGCCCAGCGGCCAGCCGCCAAGGTTGCGACCAAGACGCGCAACCGCTCCACGCCGCTCACCTCCGTCAGGCAGGCGTATTGGGTGAGGAGGCTGAGGACGCCGGCGAGGACACCGAACGCGCCCACCCGACTGTCGCGCATGATGGCGCGCCGCCGTTCCGGCGTGCGTCCGCCGAACACCCCGTCCGCCGAGTCCATCAACCCGTCGAGGTGCAAGGCCCCGGTAGCTATGATGTACGCGCCGAGCAGGAGCGCGGCCACGGGCCCCGGCGGCAGGAGGCGATCGAGGACCAGGCCGAGCCCGCCGAGCGCCAGTCCAAGCGCCGCGCCAACCAGCGGAAACCACGGCAGGCAGCGCGCCAGCGGCGCTGGCGTCTTCTGGATCGGCATCGGGATCACCGTCAAGAACGTGGCCGCGCCGACCAGTCCTTGCGACCAACGGCCCCGGACCCATCGCGCCGACAGTCCAGCACGGCTCATGATGGGACTGCCGCATCCACGCCCGCTTCGGCGAACGTCGCCATCCGGTCGTGGGTGGCAAGCGCCGCGCCGATGAGCGGCAGGGCGAGGGCAGCGCCGCTCCCCTCCCCGAGCCGCAAGCCGAGATCGAGCAGCGGTCCCAGCCCGAGCGCCCCCAGGATCGCCTGATGCCCCGGTTCCGGCGAACGGTGGGCCGCAATCAGAAACGAACGCGCGGTCGGGCACAGCGTCGTCGCCAGCAGCGCCGCCGCGCCGACGACGAAGCCATCGAGCACGACCGGGATTCGCGCCGCCGCCGCCCGCACAATCGCCCCGACCAGCGCGGCCAGCTCAAGCCCGCCCACGGCGGCGAGCACGCCGATTGGATCAGCTGGGTCCGGCCGATTCGCGGCCAGCGCGCGCGCAACCGCCAGCCGCTTGCGCCCCAGCCCCGCGTCATCGACACCCGTGCCGCGACCGACGGCCATCTCCGGCGGCACGCCAAGCAGGCAGGCCGTGATGGCCGCCGCCGCGGTGGTGTTGCCGATGCCGACTTCGCCCAACGCCAGCAGGTCAAGCCCCTCGGCGAGGGCGGCCTCAACCACGTCGATGCCGACGTCCATCGCCGCCATGGCCTGGCGGCGCGTCATGGCAGGACCCGCGACAAACGAGGCCGTCCCCGAACGAATCTGGCGATTGAGGACACGCGGATGGTCGGTGGGTTTGCCCACGACACCAACATCGACGACGAGCAGGCGGGCGTTGGCCGCCTCGGCGAGGATCGCGACCGCCGCCTCGCCGCGCGCCAGCGCTCCCAGCATTTGCCCCGTCACCGTGGCGGGATAGGCGCTGACGCCTTCCGCCGCCACCCCATGATCGGCCGCGAAGACCGCCACGACGCGACGGTCGGCGCACGGCCGCTCGTGCCCGGTCATGCCCGCGATCCGGACGACGAGCGCTTCCAATTGGCCGAGCGATCCCTGCGGCTTGGTCAATTGGTCCTGGCGTCGTTGGGCGCACTCCGCCGCGGCGACGTCGAACGGCGGGACGGCGGCCGCCCAGGCGTGGATGCGCGGTTCCCCCGACGGCGGCGTCAAAACTCGATCCCCTTTTGCGCCTTGACGCCGGCCTGGTACGGGTGCTTCACCTCGCGCATCTCCGTGACCAGATCGGCGAATTCCATCGCGTCACGGCCGGTGATGACGACGTGTTGCCCGTCCGGCCGCTGGCGCAGCGTGGCGAGCACCTCGTCGAGGTCGAGCCAGTTGAAGGTCAGGCAATAGGTCAATTCGTCGAGGACGACCAGATCGTAGCCGCCAGCCGTGATCGCATCGCGACAACACTCCCAGCCGGCGCGCGCCAAGGCCTGGTCATGGGCGAGATTCTGGCTGGTCCAGGTGAATCCGGCGCCGAGCGGCACGATCTCGACGCCGAGGCGTCGCCCGGCGCGCGTTTCGCCCCAGTTGCCGCTGCGCGCTTTGATGAACTGGAACATGGCGACGCGCAAGCCCTGTCCGCTGGCTCGAAGCAGGAGGCCGAGCGCGGCCGTCGTCTTGCCCTTGCCGTCACCGGTGTAGACGATGACGAGGCCTTTGGCGCGGCGATCCGGCCGTCTTCGCATGGCCGCGAGCACCTCGCGTTGGCGCGCCCTTGTCGCCTCGCTCAGCGGGTCCTCATCATCGTCTTCATCACCGGCCGGCGTCGTCGGGCCGTTCGTCCGCGCGTCGTTGGTCATCGCGTGCCTATCCTCCCCTGGTATTGGCCGGCTGACGCGCAGGCTCGACATCAAGACCGCGGCCGGTTTGCCGGTCTCGGCCGGGCCCCGGCGGCAGGATCGCCGGACGGCCGCTGTCCGGGCGGCGCGCCACGGGCATCGCCACCCCGAAGACCTCGGCGATGGTCGCCGCGGTCAGCACGCGTTCGGGGGATCCGACCCAGCAAAGCTGGCCCGCCTTGAGCATGGCGACGCGATCGCAATACTCGGCCGCCAAATTGAGGTCGTGAAACACCGCGATCACCGCCAGCCCTGTCGTTCGTGCGAACCCGTGGACAAGCCGGAGGAGGGCGATTTGATGGGCCGGATCGAGATGGGTGGTGGGTTCGTCGAGGAGGAGGATCTCCGGCTCTTGGGCGAGGGCGCGGGCCAGGACGAGCCGCTGCCGCTCCCCGCCCGAAAGTTCGCCGACCCGCCGGTGGGCGAGCGGCAGTGCGTCGACGAGGGCCAACGCTTGCCGGGCCACCCCGCGATCGCGCGCGCCCGCCGATCGCCACCAGGGCAGGTGAGGCGCGCGCCCCGCGAGCACGACCTCCCAGCCGGTGAAGGCATCCGGCAGCGCCGGTCCTTGCGGCGCCACGGCGATGCGCCGGGCCGCCGCGCCCCGGTCGACCGCAGACAAGTCGTGGCCAAGCAACGCGACCGCGCCGGACTGCGGCCGGAGGAGCCCAGCCGCCAGGCGCACGATCGTCGACTTGCCCGAACCATTCGGTCCGACCAAGCCTAGCAGTTGGCCAGCGGGCAGCGCGAACGACACCTCCGACACGGCCGGCTGCGCCCGATAGGCGTACGTGACGGCATCGAACATCAACACCGGCGGCGCGGTCACCACGGCGAACCGCGCCGGGCGCGATGGAGCAACGCCAGAAAGAACGGTCCGCCGACGGCGGCGGTGACCACCCCGACCGGCACCTCCGTCGGTCCGGGCAGCCCGCGCGCGACGGCATCGGCGGCGATCAGGAAGGCGCCCCCGAGCAGCGCCGAAAAGGGCAGCAGCCGGCGATGGCCCGGCCCGATGAGCATCCGCGCCACGTGCGGCACGACCAAGCCGACGAACCCGATCAAGCCCGCGACCGAGACGGCGACGGCGGCGGCCAGCGTGGCGGCGCAGGTCAGCAGGAGTCGGGCGCGCGCCACCCGGACGCCAAGCGTCGCCGCCTGCTCATCCCCGAACTGCAGCACATCGAGCGTGCGTGATCCCAACAGCATCGCCAGCACGCTGAGGCCCAGCGGCGCCAGCATGACGCGCACGTCGTCCCAGCCAGCGACGTTGAAGCCGCCGAGGAGCCAGGCATAGATGACCAAGAGTTGATCGCCGTGGACGTACATCAGATAGGCGCAGGCCGCATTCGCGAAGGCTCCCACCGCCACGCCCGCCAGCACCATCGTCGCCGCCGGCACCGCCGGGCCCACGCGCCCGACCACCACGACCACCCCGACCGCCAGGAGCGCGCCGAGCAAGGCGAACGCCTGGACGGCGACGCTGCGGCTCGTCCCGGCTGCGAGCGGCAAGACAAACGCCACGACCGCGCCGAGCGCCGCTCCGGACGCGACCCCGAGCAGGTAGGGATCGGCCAGATCGTTGCGGAACAGGCCCTGATAGGTGGCGCCGGCGATCGCGAGCGCGGCGCCGACAAGGCCCGCCAGGATGACGCGCGGCAGGCGAATATCAAGCAGGATGGTCCGGGCCGACGCTGGCAGATCCGGCGAGCTCGAGCCGGAGCCAGCCGTGCCGAGGAGGTCCCAAGGAAGCCGAAACGGCAGCGGCGCCTTGCCGACATTCATCGCGACGCTGGCGACAAGGACGAGGAGGATGGCGGCGATGATCAGCAGCACGGCCAGACCACGGCGCTCGGCGGCGCGTGACGCGGCGGGCTCCAGCCCGGCGAGACGATCGGGCGGCAGCGGAGCCAGCTTCACGGGGCCGCCGACGGGAAGCGATCGGGATGGATCGCCCGCGCGATCGCTTCCAGCCCATCGACGAGGCGGGGGCCCGGTCGCGCCACCAGATCGGGGTTCAACGGGACGATGCGGCCGGCGCGCACCGCCGCGACGTCGGCCCAGCCGGGTCGCGCGGCGACCTGGGCGGGCGTGACGCCGGCGCCATGGTCGGCCAGCAAGATGACGTCGGGATCGGCGGCGACGACGGCTTCGGCGCTGAGTTGGGGCCAAGCCGTTCCCGCTCCCGCCGCGATGTTGTCCCCGCCCGCCCGGCGGATCAGATCGTCAACGAACGAGCCGGGGCCCGCGGTATACAGGTCCGGGCTGAGTTCGAAGAAGACGCGGGGCCGATTGGCGTTGGCGACGGCCGTTGTCACCGCCATGATCCGCGTGGACAGCGCGCAGGTCAGCCGAGCGGCTTGCGAGGCGTGGTCGGTGATCTGACCAACCAACGTGATGCTGGCGAGCACGCCCTGCAGATCCGTTGGTTCGACGACGATCGTGGTCAGGCCAAGACCGTCCAGCCGGGTCAGCACGTTGCCTTCGTGCAGGCCCGCGGCCAAGATCAGATCCGGCTGCAACGCCGCCACGCGCTCGAGATCGGGCTCGACGTAGCTGCCGACACGGGGCTTGGCGGCGGCTTCGGGCGGGAAGTCGGACACGTCGTCGACGCCGACCACGCGCTCGCCGAGGCCGAGCGCGAACAAAATCTCCGTGTTGCTCGGCGCGATCGAGACGATGCGCTGAGGCGCGTGGGCGAGCGTGACGCGCCGACCGGCGTCGTCGGTGATCGTGAGCGGAAAGGTCGCCGCCGCGACCGGCGTCGCCGCCACGCCACAGTTCTCGACAGTCGGAGTCGCCAGCGGAGGCGCGGCGGCCAGCGTCGGCGCTCCACTCAGGATGAACGCCAGCAGCAGGAGCAGGATCACGCGGACGGGATCGCATCGCATCGAAGCGCTCCACGGATGAAACGGCGAGCCGAGGAACGCTTCGAAACGAGATGGGGTGCGGGCCGTGGCTGGTTCTGATCGGAGGAGCCGATTCCCGCAGCGCCTGCACCTTTCCACACGAAGGTCTCCGGCGACGACGCAGAGGCGGGCATTCTGGCTCCCGGGCCCCCTGGGGCGCCGGATACAGCTGCGGGACAGCGCCGGCCTTGCACCGGTCTTCCCCCGTTCGCGCCGCAACCCGGTGGTCGCGGCCCTCTGCTGAGCTCTCAATTGTGCGCCTACGCTACCAGCAGTGCGCGACGTGAGCAACTGGTGGGCGCTTGCGGAGGAGAACGGCCGGCGAGACCAACGTCACTTCTTCGCCGCCACCCTCGTTCTTCGGATAATCGATATTACCCGAAGAACCCGGCCCGTTTTCCCCCGGTTCCCTGCCGGTAACCTGGGTCTTGACGGGTGGTTATCCGAAGGCGTATCATGACCCTGAACATGATGGCGAAGAAGACGACACAGACGACCCAATTGAGCCTCGCGGACGCGCTCCGCCTCTACGAGACGACCTTTTTGGCCTCCCGCAATTTCGCGCCGTTGACCCGGACCAAATATCTCGGGGATCTCGCCGACCTGCTCCGCTTTCTGAGCGATGCGCTGCAGCTGACGCGCGTCGACCAGGTGGAGCGCCGTCATCTCGATCGCTATCTCGCGGAACTCGACCGCCGACAGTTGAAAGGCTCGTCTCGCCGGCGCAAGGTCGCTTCGATCCGCAGCTTTTTCACCTTCCTCGAACAGGACGGCGTCATTCCCGCGTCCCCCGCGACGAAGCTCATCCCGCCGGAACGGGAGCGCTACCAGCCCCGCGTGCTGACCGAAGCCGAATACAAGCGCTTGCTCGCCGCCGTCCATGGCGAATTGCGGGACGAAGCGATCATCGCGCTCTTGCTCCAAACCGGGATGCGCCTCTCCGAGCTGGCCCGCTTGCGGACGACCGACCTCGACCTGCCGGCCAAGATCGACCGCGAGCATGTCGGCGCGGTCCACATCGCCGGCAAAGGCCGCAAGGAACGGACGGTCACACTCAATTTCAAGGCATGCCGGGCGCTGCGCAACTATCTGCAGCTCCGGCCGAAGGTCGATGGCGACGCGCTCTTCATCACCAAATTCGGCAAGCCGATGGGGCCGCGCTCAATCGAGCACGTCGTCGCCAAGTACGCCACGCTCGCCGGCATCCGCGACGCCTCGCCCCACGCGCTGCGCCACACGTTTGCGACGCAGCACGTGCGCAAAGGCACCAGCCTCGCCTC
>JAICJJ010000495.1 GCA_025928535.1 Thermomicrobiales bacterium | reverse complement strand
GTCGGCGGTCACCGGCTGGGCGCGCGTGACGATGACGTCGGCCGCGTGGAGATCTTCGACCGCCGGGCGGCTCGCTTCCGGCGTCGCCGCGACCGCGAACGTGTCTGCCGGCAACATGCTGCGGATGAAATCCGCTTCGGACGCCGGCGCCGGATCGAGCCACAAAACATTGAGCCGCTTCGGTTCGCTCATGCGGTCGCCTCCCCGAGGTACGGGCCAAGCGTGAACGGCGTTCCGCCGCTCGCCGCCAGGTCGCGCAACAGCGCGACGGTTTCCAAATCGACCGGAATCCCGTTCGCCAGCCGTTCCACCATCCGTCGATGCTCCAATTCGCCGGGAAGCAAGATTTCATCGAAGCCGGGGGCGAGCGCGGACGCTTTCAATTCGGCGCAAAACGCGCGCATGCGCGCAAGATAGTCGTCGTACGGCAAGAACCGACCGATGTCGATTGCGATCAGCATGTGGCCAACATCGTGATCGGTGGGATCCTGGTACGGACGCAACCCGAACGCCGCGCCGGTCAAGACGCCGCACAGCACGTCGGTCATGATGGAGAGCCCGGTTCCCTTGAACGCGCCGATCGGCACGAGCGGGCCGAGCAGCGCTTTGGCGGGGTCGTCGGTGAGCCGGCCGTCTTCGTCGTACGCCCAATCGGTCGGCACGGGACGTCCTTCCCGCAGCCGCCAGCGAATCATGCCCTTGCCGCTGGTCGAAAGCGCCATGTCGAGCGCGAGCGGAAAGCCAAGATCGGTCGGGGCGGCGATGCCCCAGGGATTCGTGCCGATCGTCGGGGTGATGCCGCCCCACGGCGCCATCTCCGGACCGGCGTTGGTCAGGCAGAGGCCGATCATCGCTTGATCCGCCGCCCGCATCGCGTGGTAGGCGGTGATCCCGAGATGATTGGAGTGGCGAACTCCGACGAGGCCGACGCCGACGTGGCGCGCCTTGTCGATCGCGACATCCATCGCTCGCCGGGCGATGACCTGGCCGAACCCCTTGTGCCCATCGACCAGCGCCATCGCCGGCGTGTCGACCACCAGTTCGAACGCCGCGCCGGGGACGATGCCGCCGTTCTGCAGCATGGCGCAGTAGCGAGCGAGGCCGCTCATGCCTTGTCCTTGTCCCGGGTGGCCTCGCAGCGCGCCGTGCAGCCGCGCCTCCGCTTGAATCGCCGCTTCGTCCGGCGTCGCTCCGTAGGAGCGCATGATCGCCGCGGCTTGCGATTCCAGCGCCGCCGCCGGAATACGGACGGATGCAATTGCCCGTTCCTGTGTCGTCATCGACCTGCCCGATCCCTGGCGCGGTCTTGCGCCCCGCGCTCCCGTTCTGTTCGCGTCATTCGCTGGCGGCGCGTCGCTTGGCCAATGCCTGCCGCATCCGGTTCGTCGCTTCCCCCAGCACTTCGATCGGTTGGAGCAACGTCATCCGCATGTAGTCGCCCCAGCCTTCGCCGAATCCCGTGCCCGGAAAGATGAGCACGCCTTCGTCCAAAAAGAGGCGGGTCAATTCGATCGCCTCGATGCCGGTCGACGCCGTGTTCGCCCAGACATAGAGGGCGCCGCGCGGCATGCCGTAGGTGAAGCCCATGTCGTCCAGCGCGTCGAGGAGAAGCCGCCGCCGTGCGGCATACATCTGGCGCATTTCCTCGACGCAATCTTGCGGTCCGTCGAGCGCGGCGACCGCCGCCCATTGCGAGACGACTGGCGCCTGGACGTTGATCATTTCCTTGATCGCCGTCGCCGCGCGCACGAACTCAGCCGGCGCCGCCAGATATCCGATGCGCCAACCGGTCATCGCATACGTCTTCGAGACGCCGTTGAGCGTGATCGTCCGTTCTTTCATGCCGGGCAACGAAGCGATGCTGAGATGCTCGGCGTCGTCGTAGATGAACTTTTCGTAGATTTCGTCGGCGATGACGATCAGGTCGTGCTTGCGGGCGATGTCGGCCAGCCGCCGGACATTGGCGGGCGAAACGATGCCGGCCGTCGGATTGTTCGGCGAAATCATCAGCAGCGCCTTGCTGCGGGGCGTCAGGCGTCGCTCCACCTCGGCGGGATCGAGATCGAACGCGTCTTCTTCCCGCGTCGGCACGGAAATCATGCGGCCGCCGGCGAGTTCGATCGCGTCGTCGTACGAGGTGTAGCGTGGGTCCTGGACGATCACCTCATCGCCCGGCTCGATCAAGGTTTGGATGAGCAGAAACAGCGCTTCCTGGCCGCCGGTGGTGACGAGGATTTCGGATTCGGGATCGGCGTCGATTCCATTGTCCCTTTTGAGTTTGCGCGCGATCGCCTGCCGCAATTCAGGCAGCCCCGCGGCGGGACCGGGACCGGCCGGTTGTGCTTCGATGGCGCGCTTCGCTGCTTCAATGATGTGAGCCGGAGTGGCCGGATCGGGATCGCCGAGCCCCATCGAAATGACGTCTTGCTTCGAACGCGCCAGCTCCATCAGATCGAAGATGTTGACGGCGCCGGTCGCCGTCGTCGTTGTCGCCTCGCTCATGCCGCGCTCACTTCCGGAATCGCTTCGGCAATCCGGGCAAGACCGGCGGTCAGCGTCGCCTCCTCCACGGCGAGATCGATCCGAACGAAACCAGAGGTCGCCGCCCCAATCGCGCTGCCCGGCTCGACGATCACCCTCGCCCGCTCGGCCAAGCGGGCGGCCAGCCGCCGGTCGTCCGAATCAAGCGTGCGAACGTCGATCAAGAGCGGCGAACGAGCGTCGGGCCGAAGCGTCGGCAACCCGATCTGACCG
>JAICJJ010000505.1 GCA_025928535.1 Thermomicrobiales bacterium | reverse complement strand
GAGCATTTCGCCAACTTGCCGCCGCTGATCTATCAGCGCGGCATCGTGCGCAATTACGCGACCTATCTCGATCTCGACCCGGGCAAACTCCTGGCGATGTTCGAGGAGGCGCGCGGCGGCGAATCGCCGGTCGATCTCGTCGCGGCGGTCAAGCCGCTCGAAATGCCCAGTCATTGGGCACCCAATTTCGCGATCATCGCGTTCATGGTGGTCATGAGCGCGATCATTTTTGCCTGGGTCTACAGCCTGTCGTTCAATTCGCCGGCGGTGACGGCGACGCTGCCGCCGGCGATTCCGACGGTGACGCCGATTCCGGACGATCGTTTGGCGCTGCCGAGCCCGACGCCGCTGCCGACCGCGACGGCCACGCCGCGCGCGATCGCCACCAGCACGCCGCCACCGACGGCGACTCCGCAACCGACCGTTCCGCCGCAACCGGTCGCGACGCAGGTGGCGGTCGACGCCAGCCAGGACCAGACGGCGGCCCAGCAGCAGCCGGCGCCGCAAACCGCGCAGCAACCGGCGCCGAGTGGAGCGACGGCAACGATTCGGGTGCTGGCGCAAAGCGACATTCAGGTGACGATCACGGCCGACGGCAATGTCGTCTTCTCTGGTTGGCTCGGATCGGGCAATGCGACCGATTGGTACACGGCGTCCCACTTCACGGTGACCACGTCGGACGGCAGCGCGACGCTGTTCGACAACGCGAACACCGGCCAGCAGTTCTACATGGGGTACGGCCAGAACGAAACGTATTACCTGAGCGGGTAATGCCAGTTGGAATTTGGCGATGGACGGGGCGGGGCCGAATTGGTTCCCGCCCCGTTTCTCGTTGGATTCCTCAGAGGACGGGGTGGGGAAGGTCGAGGCCGAGGGCGGACGCGAGGGCGCGCCCTTGCGCCACGATCGGGGGCCACGGCCGCACGACGTCGGGGTCGGGAACGACGATGCCGATGGCGGCGGGAGCGATTTCGAAGCGGGCCGGCGTCGCGCCGGCAACATCGCCGTCAAGTTGCACCGGCAGCGACGGCTCGGCCGTCAGTTCGATCCGCCGCGCCTTGCGCGCGATCAGGTAAGGCGAATCGGCCAGCCGCGAGGCGGCAAGGAGGCCGAGCGTTCGCGCCACGGCGGCGGGATCGGTCGCGGTGAATACGAGCAAGTCAAGCCAACCGTCGTCGCTGCGGATGTCGGGGTGGATGCGGAACGCCGGGGTCACGATGGCGCTGCCGTTGGCGATGAGCACCAATGAACTCTCGAGCTCGATGGTCTCGTCGTCGGCGACGATCGTGAAGCCGACGGCCGGAATCTGGAGGGCGGCGAGCGCGGCCGGCAAATAGGCGACCCAGCCGATCCGCCTTTTCAGCGCGCGGTCGGTGTTCTCGAAAAATCGGCTGTCGAAACCGGCGCCGGCCATGTGCAGGAAACAGCGGTCGCCATAGACGCCGACATCGCGATAGACCCGTTTGTTGGAGCGAAACGCGAGCGCGGCGGCGGCTCGGGCGGAATTCGGCAGGCCAAGTTCCTTGGCGATGACGTTCGTCGAGCCGGCCGGCACGATCGCCAGCGAGCGATCGGAGCCGAGGAGACCGGATGCGACGGCGGCGACCGTGCCGTCGCCGCCGATGGCGATGAGACGGTCGGCCCATTCCGCCGCCGACCGCGCGAGCGGCGTCGCCGCGTCCGGCGCCGGCGTAGTGATGATTTCGAGGTGAACATGGGCCGGCGCGGCCGCGCGCAGGATTCGCTCGAGTTCCTGGGCGGAGCCGCGCGTCGCGGGATTGATGATCGCGGCGGCGCGTTGAACGGGAGCAATCTTCTCAATCATCTCGGTCGGATCGGGCCGGGCGCCGCATCGGCATCAGGCGTTGGCGAGGTCCGAATCTTCCGGACCGAAGATCTTTTCGACCAGGT
This sequence comes from Thermomicrobiales bacterium, assembly GCA_025928535.1. Classification (GTDB taxonomy): domain Bacteria; phylum Chloroflexota; class Chloroflexia; order Thermomicrobiales; family UBA6265; genus JAICJJ01. The sequence continues at coordinate 768 of JAICJJ010000505.1, read as the reverse complement.
AGTTCGCCAGCCATGTTGCGGCAGCGGCCAACAGAATGCCGAGTATGCCGCGGACCACATTGCGCGCCATCGTCCCTCCTCCTGCGTCGTTCGCGCCGAACTGGCTGCGTCTCGTTCATGATCGCACGCCCGCCACGGCTCGCGCCGCTCAGGGGCGTCCGCGGCTTGAGCCGAGGGCCAGCAGGAACAAGACGCAGATCGCGACGGTCGTCAAATCGGGAAGCGTCGCGTCGGCGATGAGCGGACGGCGGCCTCCCGGCAGATGCGTCAGCGGCCAGACGAACGGCGTTGTCAGGCGGTCGACGATGGAGCGCGCCCAGACGTCCGCGTCGACCCCGATCACATGCAGCGCGAGGCGTAGCAAGAGCGCGGCGAAGATGACGGCAAAGATCGTCAGAAGAACCTCGGCCGCAATTTGCGACTGGACGCGGCGGGACGATCGACGCGAAGGCGCCTGGATCATGGGCGGCCTCCCGCCCCCGCGCCGAGCAGGGTTTGCAGCCGATCGACGATGATCGACGCCAACGCCGGTTTCGGCATCGACGGAAGTCGTTCCGGTTCGCGATTCGGCCGCAAGAGCACCGCCTCGCTGTCGGGCGCCCCGATCGTGGCAGACGCATCGTTGGCGACGATCAGATCGAGTGATTTCGCCGCGAGTTTGGCTTCGGCGTTGTCGAGGAGTCGTTCGGTTTCGGCCGCGAATCCGATCGTGACGAGGCCTTCGCGCCCGACGGAGGCGAGGATGTCGGGATTGCGGACCAGTTCGAG